>JAHCSD010000053.1:257-5240 GCA_018609185.1 Patescibacteria group bacterium | reverse complement strand
TGGGGAGAACTTACTGAAGAGGATACGTTTTATCTGCTTCTGACTAAAGAGGCAAGGAGTCGAGGCCTTGATCAGCACATAAAACATGCTTCAGAAGATTATCTGGACATTATTAAAACCATACAAAAAACTCCCGAGGGCCATTATGGCCTCGCGGATTGGCCTGAGGTAACCCCAAAAGGAGTCAGGGATAAGTCATATATTGTTTTAAAAAAGAGAGGCGAGCCCCTTCACTTCAGAGACATTAGTGACCTTATTAATGCTACTGAATTTTCCGAATTGGTACTTGCCAGACGCGCATACCCCCAGACCGTGCACAACGAACTTATCAAAGACGATCGATTTGTGCTGGTAGGCAGGGGAACGTATGCACTAAAAGAATGGGGGTATGAACCGGGTACGGTAAAGGAGATTATTCGGGGGATTCTTGGGGCAAGCAGCGCTCCTCTCACAAAAGAGGAATTAGTAAAAAGAGTGTCTGATCAGCGATTTGTAAAAGAGAATACCATCCTTCTTAACCTTCAGGACAGGACTGTATTTCGGCGTTTGCCTTCTGGTGAATTCGTTTTGGTCGATTAGTATCAAGAAAGAGCCTGTTGCACCTGGGCAATGGGGATTGATTATGTTTGAGTCGTTTTTCCTACTTAAGGATTTGGTATTACAATTTTGGTGGACATTTACTCCGATTGTCCTTTTTTTTATTTTGGGACACCTCTGGATGACCTATATTCAGCTGCGTTATGAATCAGGAAAAACTTGGGCACTTCTTGAAATTAAACTGCCGCGTGAAGTACTAAAAACCCCAAAAGCCATGGAACAAGTGTTCTCGGGCCTGCACGGGGTCTATTCGGAGCCCAACCTTATTGATAAATATATTAATGGGGAAACCATGGAGCGTTTTAGCCTGGAAGTCGTGGGGCTTAATGGGGTTACTCATTTTCATATCCGAACTAATGTCAAGTTTCGTAATCTGGTAGAGGCGCAAATATATGCGCAATACCCCGAGGCGGAAATCCATGAGGCAGAGGACTACTCCGAAGCAATTCCTCCCGATATCCCCAATAAGGACTACGACCTTTGGGGAACAGAACTTGTGCTTAGTAAACCCGACGCCTATCCTATACGAACCTATTTTGAATTTGAGGATCCTAAAGACGAAAGGCGGATAGATCCCCTTGCTTCTCTCACCGAACTATTGAGTAAATTAGAGCAGGGTTCACAATTATGGATTCAGTTTATTATAAGTCCTGCTCCAGACACCTGGCATGCCGAAGGCCAGAAACTGGTTTCTCAATTGATAGGGAGAAAAGAAACCAAACAACCGGGAGCATTTGATGACATGGGTGCTTCATTGGGAGTCCTTTTCAAGGGAGGCGAAGAGGTTCCAAAGCAATCCGAACGAAAAGGGGGCGATCCAGCCTCACAAATGATGTTCCTCTCACCGGGTCAACGAACGGTGATTGAGGCAATCGAGAAAAATATTTCAAAGATCGGATTTCATGTTACGATTCGAATTGTGTACCTTGCACGACACGAGGTATTTACAAAGGCGAATGTTGCAGGAATTTTGGGATGTTTTCGGCAGTTCAACACATTACATTTAAACGGATTTAAGCCAAGTAGAAGCAAAACGCCCGGTGTGGACTACCTTTTTAAACGAACAAGAAATTTTGCGAGAAAGCGAACTCTTTTCCAAAACTTTAAGAAGAGAAAGCTGGATTTCCATCCCATTATTCTTAATACCGAGGAGCTTGCAACGATTTATCATTTCCCGGGCAAAACGGAGGCGCCCGCGCCCTTTATGCAGCGAGTTGAGGCCAAGAAAGGAGCGCCTCCCAGCGGGTTGCCTACAGAGTAAATGAGCCAATAGCCAATAGTGGATAGGGTATAGTTTCCGTATCACGCAACTAAACCCTATTGGCTATACCCTAATGGCTAATTATGAGCGAAGCGAATAACAACGACATAACAATTTTTGCCGAGACCACATTCCGCAACGAACGGCGAAAGTTTGGCATTAGAGCAGACGATCGGCGCCGCCATATATATACCATAGGAAAGACGGGTATGGGGAAGACGGTCATGCTTGAGAATATGGTGATTCAGGACATGAGAAGGGGTCATGGGGTCGCGGTGGTGGATCCTCATGGTGAGTTTGCAGAGCGCATGCTCGATTTTGTGCCTTCCTCACGGATAAACGATGTCATCTACTTTAACCCTTCAGACCTCACCCATCCTATTGCCTTTAATGTCCTCGAGAGGGTTGATCCTGAATACCGGCACTTGGTAGCTTCCGGTCTCATGGGGATATTTAAGAAGATCTGGCCGGACGTGTGGTCCGCACGAATGGAATACCTTTTAAATAATGCATTTTTGTCGCTTCTCGAGTATCCGGGCTCCACCCTCCTTGGCGTAAACAGGATATTTGTAGACAAAGACTATCGTAAGAAAGTGGTTGATAAGATTACCAATAGTTCCGTAAAATCATTCTGGATCAATGAATTTGCCCGGTACCCCGATCGGTTTCGGGAAGAGGCGGTAGCGCCCATCCAAAACAAAGTGGGCCAGTTTATCGCAATCCCCCTCATTAGGAACATCGTGGGTCAGACCACTTCAGCCATAGATATGCGGGACGTAATGGATAATAAGAAAATTCTCATCATCAATCTTTCTAAGGGTCGAATCGGCGAAGACAATTCAGCGCTACTCGGCGCGATGATCATTACCAAGCTTCAGCTTGCCGCGATGAGCCGCGTGGATATTCCCGAAGGCGAACGCGAGGACTTTTATCTTTATGTTGATGAGTTTCAGAACTTTGCCACGGAATCGTTTGCAAATATTTTGTCTGAAGCGAGAAAATATCGTTTAGATCTTATCCTTGCGCATCAATACATTACGCAAATGGATGAAAAAGTGCGTGATGCGGTATTTGGAAACGTAGGTACGATGATTACGTTTCGCGTGGGAGCGGCCGATGCAGAGTTTCTCGAACGGGAATATGAACCGGAATTTATGACGAATGATCTAGTAAACCTTTCAAAGTATAACATCTACCTTAAACTCATGATCGATGGGGTTACCTCCAATTCATTTAGCGCCGAGACGCTTCCCCCGTTTCCATCGCCTGACTCCTCGTATAGAGAAAAGATTATACGAGTATCTCGGGAGCGTTATGGGGTTCCACGGGAAAAGGTGGAAGAGAAGATTTCAAAATGGTGGGGAGTGGCTGCCCAAGAGCTTAAAGAGCAGGAATTTGCCCCGCAAGTTACTTTGTATGATGCGGTATGCAGTAGGTGCCACAAGGAGACCAAGGTCCCTTTTGAGCCCGATGGAAAGCGGCCGGTATATTGTAAGAAATGTAGAACCGAATTTGCAAAAGAAAGAGATTCGAGGCCGCCGCCTCCGCCAAGAGTCGAGAGCCATGCTCGTTCTCCCGAAGCCAGGGATAAGCCCGAAGAAGAGGAACCAAATCCTTCACCCGAGAAAATAGAGTCGCTCGAAAAAACGTTAACGCAGGAATCATCCGAGAACGTGAAGGAAGACACCCAAATCAAGCCCAAGCGAGAGGTGGACCTGGATGATTTACGAAAGACCTTGGACGAAGCATTAGACAAGGCAAGAGACACTGTCGAAATGGGGAACGATGAAGAAAACGGTCCCGTTCGACAAGCTCAGGGCGACTCTGCCGAGTCGGAGGTGTTGAGGGAAGGGGAGAGTGTGAAATTGTGAGCGAGATGACGAATAAAGGCCTTCATTTTCGCGCCTCTATTAGTATTCTTCCTGAATGATCCCACCGCCAACCCGAAGAAAATGAAGGCCTTTATTCGTCATCTCTTATGGGAGGAGGAAGGGAGATGACACGCTTTTTGAGACCTTAATAGCTTACTCCTCTATTATGGGGGTTGTTGCGTGAAGCTTTTTTATCCTGAGCGGAGTCGAAGGATCAAGACCTCTCCCACCATTCCTTATTTAGAAAAGGAAGAGAACACTACGGCTAGGGGCCGTTTTTTTGTTTTGGGCTTGACAGAATCGAAGTAATTTGCTAGAATGAGTTGTTTCGTAAGAAACGAATTCTAGTTCTTTGAGAAAGGAGGGAGAAGATGGAAATAATTCTTTACGTATTCGGCATTCTTAATGGGGCATTCTCTGCTATGAATTTTATAGCCTGGGTAATTTCAGGAGAAAAGCTACATTTTATATTGGGTTGTATCTGTGCTGTTCTTGCCGTGGCATGTTTTATTGTAGCGTCAACACAGTAAGACCGGTTCTTTAAAAGGAGGTAAATATGTGGCTTCTGGTTGGATTCCCGGTGGCAGCTTTCGTGCTAGTGTTGCTGCTATTTAAGAACGAAGATTTATCTTTAAAGATTCTTGTTTCGTGTATGGCTGTAGCAATAGCTGGCTGGCTTGGTTTCATGTTTGCATTGGGGATGGGCATAACCCATTCGTACCATCTCGATAGAGAATTTGAACTTGTTACACTGAAAGATACTCCAAGTAACGATCCAAGCGGCGCCTTCTTTCTTGGTATCGGCGGCGTTGACTCAGAATTGAACTTCTATTACGTGTATTATTATGAGGATGAGGATGGAAGTGTTCGGCTTGGAAAAATAAATTCTAAGCATGCTCGTATCTATGAAGAGGACAGAGAAGACGCAGTTATAAAGATATATGAGAAGCCGGCACTCTCTAGGTTCGGCCTCACGTTTAGACATTCAAGACCAACTAAAGCAGAAATTTTTGTTCCCAAAGGAACTATCCTTCCGGGTTATCGGCTTGACCTTGAGTAAGTATACATAGGCAGAAAAGAAAGGAGGCAGTGAAAGTGACAGAAAGGAACAGCGAAGTAAAGACGCCTGACGAGTGGCAAGATGAATTAGGACTTATAGTTCTTGATCCCGACGGATGGAGAAGAGACGGTACTTCCTGGACAAAACCCATTACTCGTGAAGAGTTCGAGACGAAACTAGCAAGTTCAACTATA
>JAHCSD010000053.1:0-247 GCA_018609185.1 Patescibacteria group bacterium | reverse complement strand
GAGGGAAAGTAGACGAAAAAAGCTAAAAGCGGCAAAGCATGAATGCCGCTTTTTTAATTGACCAGGAAGTGAAAATTCGACAGCCAAAGGCATAGAGTGCTTCGCGAAGCGAAACACAGTCGAATTTCTACTTCCTGGTTGACGACAATAAAAAGGAGTGGTATGGTGTCTAGATTAGAATGTTCATTGAAAAAGAGGTGGAAAGAATGGTAGAGAAAATGAAAGCCGCGGTGTACAAAGGCGATGG
>JAHCSD010000052.1:3242-5506 GCA_018609185.1 Patescibacteria group bacterium | reverse complement strand
GGGAAAACTGCGTTTTCGATAGGGCTCGCTAAAAAATTTGGTGGCGAGGTTGTTTCTGCTGATTCACGACAAATTTATCGGGGAATGGATATCGGTACTGCTAAAGCAGTCGCAGAACCACGCGGAACAGTACGCGGAACCACGCAGAATATTATCCAGGGTATTCCGCATTATATGATAGATATCGTAGATCCGGATGAGAATTTCACGGTTCAGGATTTTAAAAAAGTGGCGGTTAATATTATAAAGGATGTCCAGAATCGCGGAAAACTACCATTTCTTGTAGGTGGCACCGGCCTTTATATTAGTGCAATCGTAGATAATCTCGAGATTCCGGAAATTCCGGCAAATAAAGTCTTGCGGGATAAACTTGAAAAGAAGTCAAACGAAGAACTTTTCCAGGACCTCAAGCGTGTCGACCCGCAAATTACTGAAACCATTGATCGAAACAATAAACGCCGGTTGGTGCGCGCGCTTGAGGTAACGATTCTTTCCGGCCGCCCATTTTCTTCACAGAGAAATAAAGGCAAGCCACTCTTTGATGTATTGCAAATTGGCTTAGACGTCTCGAGATCTGAACTCTGGCAACGAATTGACGAACGCACAGAAGAACAAATTGATACAGGACTCGAAGACGAAATACGAAGCCTTAAAAATCAATACGGCTGTGATATCGCCCCCATGAAAGGGTTTGTATACAAAGAAATGTGCGAGTATCTTGAAGGAAAAATTTCGCTTAAGGAAGCCATAAAACAGATCAAATCTCAAAACAAAAAATATGCCCGAAGGCAATTAACGTGGTTCAAACGCGACCCACGGATCCATTGGATTTCTCAAAATCGACAAGCAGAAAAATTGATTAAACAGTTTCTCAAGAACTAGACCCCGTTAGAAGTTTTTGGAAAAACATCCTTAAAACTCCGGAAAACACGCTCCCTTTTTTAAAATTGTTATCATGCTTTAATTATTAATACTTCTAACGGGGTAGACAAACTGGCCCTATAATGACAGTATTAAAAAAGCTCTTTATAATTAAAGGAGTAGAGATATGAAAGACAAAGAGATACAAAACTTAATAGCAAAAGAAGAGAAACGCCAACGAGAGATGATCCGTCTTATAGCATCGGAAAATTATGCTTCGCGTGACGTACAGAACGCTCTCGCAACCGTCCTCGGAAACAAATATTCAGAAGGATATCCGGGAAAACGATACTATCCAGGAAACGAATTCATTGACGAAATTGAACTTCTTGCGCAAAAACGCGCAAAAAAACTTTTCCGACTTGGCAAAGATTGGGAAGTAAACGTCATTCCCTATTCAGGTACTCCTGCCAATCTTGCAATCTATTTAGCGCTTGCGGGACCTCACGGAAAGATAGTTGGAATGAGCCTGGATAGCGGCGGGCATCTCAGCCATGGCCATCCAGTGACCACTTCGGGAAAATTCTTCAACTTCTTGAATTATGGCGTTGATGAACGCGGATTTCTCGACTATGACGAACTTGAAGAAATCGCCCGGAGCTTCCGACCAAAACTGATTGTGTCTGGTGCTTCCGCCTACCCAAGAAAGATAGACTATAAACGCATTAAGCAAATCGCAAACTCGGTCGGTGCGCTCCACATGACAGATATAGCACATATCGCAGGACTTATCGCGGGGGGCGCGCTCCCAACTCCATTCCCCTATTGCGACGTAGTGATGACTACCACCCATAAAAGTCTCCGGGGGCCGCGGGGCGCAATGATCTTTGCACGAAGAGAACATATGCCCGCAATCAACAAGGCGGTGTTTCCGGGACTCCAAGGCGGGCCGCATGACAACCAGACGGCAGCCATCGCAGTTGCCCTTGAAGAGGCGCTTTCAGCAAACTTCAAGGCATATGCCCAGCAAATCATAATCAATGCAAGCGTACTTGCTCGAGAACTTTCTGCCCGTGCCTTTAATCTTTCGTCGGGTGGAACCGATAATCATTTAATGCTCATTGATCTTCGGGAAAAAAATATATCCGGGAAAGACGCAGAAGAGCTCTTGTATGCGGCAGGAATTGTGGTAAACCGAAACGCAATTCCTCATGACCCCACAAAACCCATGAATCCATCAGGAATTCGACTGGGGACCCCTGCCGTTACCACGCGAGGAATGAAAGAAAAAGAAATGAGACAAATTGCGAAATGGATTAGTGAAGTATTGCACAAAGAGAGAACGCCGGAGGAAGTAAAAAAGGAAACATTGGGACTCACCAAAACATTCCCCGTACCATGAC
>JAHCSD010000052.1:0-3142 GCA_018609185.1 Patescibacteria group bacterium | reverse complement strand
ATTGCACAAAGAGAGAACGCCGGAGGAAGTAAAAAAGGAAACATTGGGACTCACCAAAACATTCCCCGTACCATGACATTACTCGACGGTAAACAATTCTCTCAAAAACTCCTCGAAAAACTCAAAAAAGAGGTTAAAGAAATAGCCAGGCCCTTGCGCTTGGCTATTGTTATGGTTGGGGAACACCCGACCGCAATCAGTTTCATCAAACGGAAACAAGCCTCGTGTGAAAACGTCGGCATTGGATTTAAGTTTTATAAATACCCGGAGGATATAAGCACGCAGCAGTTGAGGAAAAATATTAACGCAGTTTGTAAGCTCAAAAAAAATACTGCAGTTATTATCCAGCTTCCCCTGCCCGCGCATATCAACAAACAATATATTTTAAACACGGTACCACCGGAAAAAGACGCGGATGTTTTGGCCGAACGGAGTCTCGGAAGATTTTATACTGGCCGATTGCCTATCATTCCCCCTACCATTGCCGGCATCATGAAATTCTTTGAAGAATTTAACATTGAAGTCAAGGGAAAGAATGTCGTTATTGTGGGAGCAGGAACGCTTGTAGGAAAACCAATGGCAACCCATTTAATAAATCAAGGCGCGACTGTCACAGTACTTAACGAGTACACGCCTGACATCTCGCACCACACAAAAAACGCCGAGGTTTTAATCTCGGGCGTGGGAAAGCCAGGACTTATTGATGGCGATATAGTGAACGAGGGCGTTATTGTTATCGACGCCGGTCTAGCTGAAGTCGGGGAAGGAAAAATCCGCGGCGACGTTGATTTCGAATCAGTTTCAAAAAAGTCTTCTTATATTACGCCGGTCCCGGGCGGCGTAGGCCCCATGACCGTGGCCATGCTTCTCTCGAACGTCGTTACTCTCGCAAAACAAAAATAGGACGTACTATTTTATTTTCATAAGGATAATCTTCTTCACCACGCTTGGGTTTGCAGCCCCCTTTGTCTCGCGCATCACTTGTCCTACCAGAAATTGAATTGATGCATCTTTGCCTTTCTTGTAATCCTCAATTGCTTGGGGATTTTGTTTTATTGCTTCTTCTACAATGCTCTCGAGCTGTGACTCGTCACTTACTTGCGAAAGTCCTTTTTCTTCAATGATTTGAGAAGGATCTGCGCCGTTTCCAAACATTTCTTTAAGTACGTCTTTTGCGACTCTAGAGGAAACTTTGTTTGTATGAATAAGAGTGATGAGTTCTGCAAAGTTTTCCGGCGTAATCAAAAGATCTGTGGCTGATGCAGAAGCATCACTCATTAGTTTTTGAAGGTCGGATGTAATATAGTTTGCGGTAAGCCTTGAAATAGTTTCGTGATCTTCCCTGCCCCGAGCCTGTCGCCCCTCGAGTTCCTCGGGGCGACCCTGAGCTCGTCGAATGGGTCGAGGGGTTTTTTGTTGTTCGGCTTCGAGCCAACCTGCAAGTTCGCTAACCACTTTTTCATAGTACTCCCCGAGTGGTTTGCTCGCTACAAACATATCAATGTCTTCGTCTTTGAGGCCGTATTCTTCTTTAAATCTCGCGTGTCTCTGTTGGGGTAATTCGGGAATTTCGCCCCTGAGCTTCTCCACATCTATCATTGCATCCTTACCTCTTCCGATTCGAAGCGGGGGAAGGTCAGGTTCTGGAAAGTACCTGTAGTCGTGTGCTTCTTCTTTCGATCGTTGAGAAAATGTTCTTTGTTTTTTCTCATCCCAGCCCCTAGTTTCCTGAATAACTTTATCGCCCGATTCTAAAACTTCGGATTGGCGCTGGGTCTCGTACTTAATGGCACCCTCAACCGCTTTAAATGAATTCAAATTTTTGACCTCAACTTTAGTTCCAAACTTCTCTTTCCCTTTGGGCCTCAAGGAAATATTTGCTTCACATCTCATCTCTCCTTTTTCCATGTTGGCATCAGACACACCGAGATAGCGCAATAATAATTGAAGGTTTTGAGCGAATGTTCTTGCTTCTTCGCTTGATCTGATTTCTGGTTCGGTGACCAGCTCCATCAGGGGAACGCCTGCACGATTAAAGTCGACGAGTGAATAATCTGCTCCCTCGGGACGTAAAGTCCCGTGGGGACCACGTCCCTTTACGGGATGGATATTTTTTCCGGTATCCTCCTCAAGATGCACGCGGGTGATTTGCACGATTTTCTCTCCTATATTCAAACTCCCCCCAAGGCATAAAGGCTTATCATATTGGCTAATTTGGTATCCCTTGGGAAGGTCGGGATAAAAATAATTCTTCCGGTCAAACTTAGAAAATTCCGGAATTTCGGATCCAATCGCGAGCCCCACCTTTATTACTGATTCAATCGCTTTTTTGTTTATCACGGGAAGCGTCCCCGGATGCCCCATACAAATCGGACACACATTAATATTGGGATGTTTTTCATTCGGATCATTCAAAGAATCGCAAAACATTTTTGTCCGCGTTTTTAACTCTGCGTGTATTTCTAAACCTATAACAGTTTCATATTTCATAAGTTCTGCGCCTGCCCCGTATAATCCGAGCAACAGCGAGGATTTGTACGGGGTGGATCTCGAGCCCTATAACTGTTTCGTATTCCATCTATTCAAAAATACCATAACCCCTACAATAAAAAAAGCCCTTTTCAGAAGGACTTTTTATTTTCGTTTTAACGTTACAAATATATAAGGATGTGGATTCTTTTGATCTGCTTTGTGCGATTCGCGTTTTATTTCTTTCCACTCGCTTTGATCAAACTTAGGGAAATACGCGTCGCCTTTGAATTCGCCCTCGACGAATGTAAGATACATGTTTCGGGCTAGAGGAAGAAACAACTCATAAATCTCAGCCCCTCCAATCACCATTATCTCGGGCACGGTCCCTGCGGCTACGAGTGAGTCGTTTATGGAATGAACCACTATCACTTCTTTAGAAAATCTCCAAGGCTGGTTACGCGAACGATTTCGCGTCAGTACAATGTTCTTACGTCCGGGGAGGACCTTTCCGATCGAATCAAAGGTGGCACGCCCCATAATGATTGGCTTATTCACGGTTAGATCCCGGAAACGTTTTAGGTCCGCAGGAAGATGCCAGGGAATAGATCCTTTGTTTCCGATTACAAAATTTTTATCTAATGCAGCAATCAATGATATAAGATCGGAAGAG
>JAHCSD010000051.1 GCA_018609185.1 Patescibacteria group bacterium | reverse complement strand
GAGGCTTACTTTCGACTATGACAATGTCCGCGGTAAAGTCGAAGTTTCCGTTGAACATTGAGCTTCCGACACCGTAGCTATCTTCGGGCGTCCCCTCTTTCTGGAACTTCTTTATTTTCCCGGGGTTGAATCCGCCGGAAACAACAATCTCCACATCTTTAAATCCTGCTCCATCAAGCGCTTTTCGAACATTTCGAACCAGTGGTTCGCATACGCCCGTAGGCTTGAAGTTGGACATTTGGCGAAAAACCGACTTATCAACCATGCTCCCAGATGTATCAAGCCTCACACCAGAAAGCGTTAAGCCTTCATTCTTCATCGCTTCTGCAACTTCAAGAGATGTCTTAACACAATCATTGTCAAAGTCAACCAGAGAAACGGTGGAGACATCTGGATAATTCCTTGCAAATGCAACGGTAGCCTTTGCAGTATCTCCACCGTACGCAGCAATCAAGGCATGGGGAATTGTTCCAAGCCCCGGCTTACCAGACCACTCGCCTTGAGCATCGGTTGAGACACCAGCAGCACCCGCAATAAGTCCTGCGTAGCCGTCCCCCTCTTGATTTGAGAAATGATCAAACCTTGCAGGAAAGAAAAGTACTGGCTTCTCTCCTGCTGCCTTTACGGTTCGCTCGGTATTTGTGGCAACGCGTGTCCTTCGTGCAAGAATTCCCAGATAAACCGTCTCAAGATCCGCAAAATATGCATACGGACCCTCGATGGTCATCACTGTCTCCCACGGAGAAATGTCCGAGCCCTCTTTGAGGGTTTCAATGGTAAGCGTGTCGAATGTATCTTCCCAGAGATCGTTTAATCGTTCTTCAAGATCTAGTTGTTTTCCTGAAAGTTCACGCAACTCTTGTTTTGGCTGCGAACCAAACCCTGCTTTAGGTAAACCGGCTCGATATCTTGCTATTCGAATAGCTCGGCCAATATTCCGATAATCTCTGGAAAGCTCTGCGACTTTTTCGGGATCCCGATAGTATCCGGTAGCTACTCGCAACACTGCGATGGCCTCTTCGACTCCGCAAAGCACCGCATCGTTCTTCTGGAAAACCTGCATCAAAACTTGGGGATTATGCCCCTCACTCTCAAGAATGCGTTTGGTGCGGCGAAAGTATTTATCTGCGAAGTATCCGTTCCTTAAATCCTGAATCGGGAGATCAAATGTTGATGGCGGAAGTTTTGGTTTCATGGTTCTCCTTTTTTACCCTGAGCTTGTCGAAGGGCTTTTGGTTACTGCGCCTTCATGATTTTGTTGAACAGGCGCCCCATAAAATCTTCTTCTCCCTCAAGGAAGATAAGCTGGAATTGTTCTTGCGATTGTCTGATTGTAACGTGTGCTACATGATGATATTCACGACCATCGCACGCAGCAAGAGCCTTTCTTACTTTTGGTTCGAGTATCTCTACTTCAATCACAGAATCTGCTCTCACAATGGTTGGTTCTATCTGGATAGGCGTATGCACGTTGTTAGGCGTAAGAGAAAAGACTTCTGAACCGACGGTCACCACGGGACCACCTGCGGAGAGGTTATACGCGGTTGAACCAAGTGCAGTGCTCACAATAATTCCGTCTCCCATGATTGGTTTATCTCCGTATGGTCTCCCATTCACAGAGAGCATAATCTTACAGCTACCCGCGGGCTTCAATGGCTTAATGGCCACGTCATTGATGGATAAATCTTCTACTGTATGTCCGCGAGTGGTTGTTGCTTTGAGCTCAAGAAGAGGAAGTGTATGCACAGAATATCTTCTCTGCTGAAGCATTTCCACAAAATCGTCTCTTTGATCATTCATCAAGAATCCTTTCCAGCCAAAGTTCTCTCCGACAAATGGCTTCCCGAACCGCTGGAATTCGTGAATCGCACGCAGCATAGTGCCATCGCCTCCCAGGGCGATAAATATGTCGGCCTCCGTGGGACAGCTAACAATTTCAATCTTCGCATCAATCAGACGTCTCTCAAGATCTTTTTGGTATTCTCTAATCTTTTTCTTTTTAGAATCGGCCACAATCATTACTCGCTTGACTCGCTTCATTCCGTATCTCCTTTCAACTATACACTTTTGTCAATGATCAATAACTGCCTATCTTACTATTAAAATCTCCTTCTGTCAAGTTCGTGTGTGTTTTACAGAATCTCTATAATGCGGGGTTTGCGTGTACGAAATTCATACAGTCGCGCGGGACGATGTGCTCCTTTTTCAAGCTTCCTCGTTTTTTTGAGAAGGTTCAAGGAGTTTATCTTTTTAAGGAAGTTCCTTTTGTCTAATTTCTTGCCCAATATAATCTCATATATTTCTTGAAGGTGTGCAAGAGTAAAATAACGAGGCAAGAGACTAAAGACGATGTTTGTGTATTCGAGTTTTAAACGAAGACGTTCAAGTGCGTATTTCGCGACTTTATTATGATCATAGGCAAGTCGCGGGAGCTTCGCCATATTAAACCAATCAATCCCCGTATATTTTGCGGTCGTCGTAAGTTTTTTAATCCGGTTTTTATTTACAAGCGCAACATAGGCAACAGATACTACACGTGAAAACGGATCGCGCCTGACATCACCAAAGGTGTAGAGCTGCTCAAGATACACGTTTTTAACACCCGTCTTTTCATAGAGGTCCCGCCGCGCCGCCTCATCCAACGACTCTTTGAACCCCACGAGTCCCCCGGGAAATGCCCACTTGCCCGTGAAAGGCTTCTTTTCCATTCTGATGAGGATAACTTTAAGCTTCCCTTCATCAATCGTGAAGATCACTATATCAACTGCTACTTTTGGGGAACCCTTTGGCATATGACAAAAGTTCTGCGCCACTCTGCTTGGTATCTGCGCCCCTCTGCTTTTATCACGAGTAGAAGCAGATTCACGGTGATATCAACGCAGATTCACGCTGAAATTCTATACTTAGTTCAATGAGATAGTGTACTATATACACATACTAATAAATCCAGAAACCTTTGTCAAGTCTTTTTACTTACAAATTATGTCATGGCATAATTTGTAAGTAAAATAAAAACGGCGCAATATCTATCACGCCGCTTTGGCTAACGCCGAGTAGGCATTGGAGGCCCCCTTCGGAAAGGAGATTCCTCTTGCTTATCTTCTCCACATTTCATGACGAGAACGCTCCTACCGCAAATCCCAAAAAATCGGCTTGAGGTCAATCCTTCTGGTTTAATCAGAACTTTTCGAGAAGTTGCCCCGGAACGAGTCTAGACCACTAATCTTGATTCATATGTATGCCAGTATGCCCACGCAATAAACAGAATTTGAAAGGGCAGCCTCACCCACAACGCCCATAGGGGTGTACCCAATCCGGCACCAGCAGTTGTTAAATGATAGATGTTAGCGGGAAAAATTGCGATCAGCAATAGTATGATTCCGTATGAAGCAAGTTTTCGCGATTTTCTCGCCAAAAGAAGCACCCCAAGTGATATTTCTATGGCCCCGGAAAGATATACTAATGCCAAATGAAAGGGAATATAAGAAGGCATAATATCTAAATAAACTTCCGTTGACAAGAAGTGATTAGCGCCATTAAGAATATAAAAGACCGACATTAGATAAAGACTGGCTGTTTTCCATTTCATATAGATACCCACGGCTTTACAGTCTTTGTTTTTTGCGGTTCTTGAAAAAAATTTCTCTCAAAGAAGGGGGATTAGCAAGGGGTCGGTCATATAAAATGAGATTTTTAAGAATGGGGAGCTTCTGCGTGGATTTTTTTACCGAATCCCATTCTGCATGGACGCGTCTTACGACAATCACCGCAATTATCAAGAGGGAGACGAGCACGAGCGGAACGCCGGCGTTTGCATATTCAAGGTAGACAACTCCTCCTAAAAGCGCGAATTGGGTTAGGCCCGCAACACGAATAATAACAAAGGGAAGCGCAACCAAGAAAACAATGACTGCAAGGTGAAGGTTGTAGGCAATAATAAGCCCCAAAAGAGACGCGCCTCCTCTCCCGCCCTTAAACCCGAAAAAGATTGGCCAGTTGTGGCCTATGATTGCAAAAAGCCCGGGAATGAGGAGAGCCGCGCTCTCAAGCCCAAAAAGACGATTCCCTATTACGGTTGCGATATACGCCTTGGGAAGATCAATCGCCAGAACAATAAGCGCGGGAAAGCGACCGATAGACATCCAGACGTTCTGCGTCCCGGAGTTTTTTGTTCCTACACGGGAAGGGTCAATTGCTTTGAACCTTCCCACGAAACGATGAAGAAACTGCGCACCGTTAACGGAACCCAGAAGATACCCTATAATTGCGGAAAAAATAATGTGTGGCATATGAGTTCGAAACAATATATCAATTGATATCATACCACAAAAAAAGCCAGTGCGTAACCGGCTTTTTAGTTAGGCTTGACTTTTATTTTTATGTATAGTATAATATAAGATTCGGGATTGTATCTTTGAAATTTCAAGAAGGAGGACTCATGTCAGGACACACAGCAAACCCGCTGGATACGTTTTTGAGAGAGGTAGCGGAACTCTCTGGAATGCGGCCTCAACCCCAACGCATAAGCGAAAAAGAGGCACTTATCTGTCTCGAAGTATATGTGGAAACAGGAAAAGAAAGTTGCATTAAAGCCACGGAGGCTTCACCGTTTGAAGTGGACGCGGCCGTCAAAGATCTTTTTAAGATCATCAAAGAGGAAACATTGTTTACGGACCCCACATTTGCCTTCTCACTAAGACTGGCTTACTGTAATGTGGTTGCAGAAGCTATAAAAGAAGGAAAGGAAACAGAGAGTGTCTTTGAGGCTCGTATCAACGAAACGTTTCCCAAAGAATTAGGAGAGCGAATTCTCGAACAATTCTTCGAAAACGTCCGCACAGACTACGCGGGTGGGAAAGAGATTGTCCCAACTTCGGAAGAAATAGATAAGCATTTCAGAGAACGTCGAAAAGCAATCGCGCCGTTCGCGATGCAAGGCCGCACAGCAACCCTAAGACAAAACCGGAATACAGGAACCAATACCTGGATGGAACCGTGTCCCGACTGCGGGCTTGAGAAACGCCTGGACAAGAGGACCAAACGGTTCAACTGCAAAAAATGCGACTTTGACCAGCCGTACCCGTTCAAGCCCGCTTCTTAATGGAAGCGGGCTTTGCTTTTGAACTGCGCAAAAACAAAAAACCGCTCGCAAAGAACGGTTTTTAGGTTTCTGTAGGTTAATTAAGACTGGACCCCCTGAAGAGATTCATTACGAAGCGGTGCGCTTGCTTTGTGTAAAGAACTAATTATTTCAACCCAGGACTGCCAATACCCTGATTCGTAATAGGGTATCGAACGCTCTTCGCAAAACGCTCGGACAATCTTCTGCGCATCTTTCAGCTTATTTCTGGGAATACTGGTGAAAAGATGATGCTCGATCTGATACCCAAGTCCTGCCAGGAAAAAGTCTACCAAGAAATTACTTTTGAGATTCCGGCTGGTGAGCACCTGAAGACGCAGGAAGTCTTGCTTTGTTTTTTCATCAGGAATAGCCATGCCTTTGTGATTGGGAGCAAATGACGAACCCAGGTAAAGGCCGAATACGGCCTGATGAATACCGATAAAGAGAACTCCCT
>JAHCSD010000050.1 GCA_018609185.1 Patescibacteria group bacterium | reverse complement strand
TCTGTTCGCGCTTTCTCAAGCAGTGCGTTTACTTCAGGATTGTTATACCCCGTCTCGTTATTCGCGCGGGATCTGTCACCGTGAAGCTTGAGATCCAGGAAGTCTTCAGGGTCGGGGTAGTCAGCAATCCAGCCGAGCGAGAACATCTGAAACTGGCCTTTGCGGATCCGATCAAGGAACGTCGGGTAGTCAATCTGCTCGATCTCAACTTCGATTCCGAGGTTTTGTCTCCACATCTCTACCATAGCTTCAATAATAATAGTCGGGCTTCCACCAGTTCCGGAAATAGTCACTTTAACCCGTCCGAGACCCGCAGGTCCTCCGTATGAAGACTCATTAAGAAGTTCCTTTGCGCGGTCGGGGTCAAAGGCAAGTCCCGCGTATCCGGGTCTGTAGCCGGGCATTCCCGGCGGCAGTACCGTGGCGGCAGGTGTCGCAAGATTTAAGAGTATCCGTTCTGCGATCAACTTCTTATCAATACTCATAGAAAATGCCTGCCGTACCTTAACGTCATCAAATGGTTTCTTGGTAAGGTTGAGGCCTATATACGAAGTTCCCATTTGATTGGTCGAGAAATATTCTTTGGAAAGCTTTGAATTCAGATCTCGTACTGTGTCGAGCACTTGCGGATCGGCAATACCGATGCCGGCCGCGTCCACCTCTCCGTTTTGGTAGCGAAGATAACTTGATCCGCCGGTGAGCGTGAAGACAACTCGTTTAATTTGAGGAGCCTGCTCGTGGTAGAAAGGATTTGCTTCAAAAACGATTTCAGAAATCGTGCGTCTCACCAGTCGGTAGGGTCCCGTGCCGTTTGGCCGGTCGGTCCAGTTGCGCACCGCTTCTACCTGTGTTTTGTCCACCACGGCTGCCGTCGGATAGGTCAACTTCTGAAGAAAATAGGATTTATCCGAATCAATGGTGATCGTAAGAGTGTGGTCGTCAAGTACTTCTACTCCCGGAAGATCAACAAACACTTCATGGGGGTTGGGTGAGATGCGATTAATAATCCTTCCTTCGCGCCACATTTCCATGACGCCCACAATGTCGCCGAGATACAGCTCGGTCGTGCTTGAACGGGTCCGCGGGTCTGCGGCGCGATCAAACGAATACGCAAAGTCCCAAGCGGTCACCGTTCGTCCGTTTGAGAATTTCGCATCGTCTCGGATCGTAAACGTATATGTTACAGTGCCATCAGCGTTGACAGTTTTGGTCGGCATGTCGCTTACAAGATCCGGAACAACCACACCAGTTACAGTGTAGACGCCCGTTCGTACTTTTTCGACCATGTCATCCGTAATGTCGTATCCCACGGCAACCACATTCCCGTTTTCGTCAAGGACGGCAGGATCAAGCCGCAGGAGTCCCCCAAAGAGGCTCCCTACATAGCTGTGCGATCCTACGTCAGTTACCAGATGCGGATCAAGAGTTACGGGATCCGGCCCGGGCCAGCGAAGATAGTCGGGATGAGAACCTGATGCGGGCGGAGTTGGATCCGCGGTGTCGGGTGGCGCATCACTGCCTCCTCCACCAAAGCATGCAGCACCAAGCACTGCAACAACTACTAAACTAATCAACCATCGCAAGCTCATTTTTATACCTCCTTTTCCGATTTTGTTTGCGAGCTTGTCGGGCAACTACAAAATTGAGAACCTCGCCCAAGTTTTTGCAGAGCAAAAATTTAGGCGGGTAAGGTTTTGTACTCAAAATTTCTTCGGCAAGGCCTAGAAATTTTGAACAAAGCCCTTATCTACGTGAGTAGAATGCGTTTACGATTACGTTCAGAGTCTTTTCTATATAGAAAAAAGACATGATGAAAAGAATTACAATTACTCCCGGGAAAATCAGCATGTGAGGGGAGCTTCTTAGGATTTGCACATTAGCCGTTTCGTTAAAGAGAATTCCGAATGAGGGGTGCGGGGGTCTGATTCCTAAGCCGAAGAATGCAATTGCGATATCAAGAAATACGACTGCGGCAAGCGTTGAGAAAAGAGACAAGACAATTATTCCCAACAGATTCGGAAGGATGTGTTTCATGATGATTCGCGCGTGGCTTGCGCCAAGCACTCGGGCTGAATCCACATACGGCATCTCGCGAAGTGTAAACGTTTGCGCGCGAATCACCCGCGCCCCCTTTACCCACGAGAATATCGTCAGCACAAAGAGAATCAAAAGAAAATCAAGAATTCCTTCCCGGATCAGGAAATACCAGCCCGAACCTAGAGAATCAACGATGCTTTCGTATCGGGGGCGCAGAGTGACCGTAATAAAGATGATCATAAAGAACCCAGGGATGGCGTCGAATATCTCGCCAATCCGCATGATGGTCCAGTCCCATTTCTTCCCAAAGTAGCCGGCAACGAGGCCTAACCCTACCGGGAGAACAAGCCCCCCGGTAATCATGACAAGGATAGTGAGAAAGACCAGTGTTCTCATTGAATAGAGAACGCGTGTGAGCTGATCTCGTCCCAGAAGATCCGTTCCAAAGGGATGAGACCAACTGGAGCCTTGTCTTAAGGCTTCATAGTTTTGTTCCCGGAAGTCATACGGAGCTATTGAAACTCCGAAGAATTCAGCTGTCATGACAATGCCAACGAGGTAGAAAAGAACCACGTAGATTACGGCAAATAAGGCTATCTTGTTACTGATAAGTTGTTTAAATATTGCAACGGCTGCTGAATTTTTCGTCCAGTTCAGTAGGGTAGTCATATCGTCTCCCTATTTTTCAAAGATCCTGCGTAACAGTTCAGCGTAGGAAATTATGGGGAAAATGTCAACCCCGTCGGCCATTAGACCTAAGTTCCTCTGTCGCCTCGTTCAGCATCTGGCAATAGAGATTGAGCCCGACTTTGTTAATGGAACCCGATTGTTCTTTCCCGAGGATATTGCCCGCACCCCGAATTTCTAAATCACGGAGGGCAATTTGGTATCCCGAACCCAGGGCCTGGGCTTCTTTAAGAGCATCGAGTCTTTGGGACGCTTTTTCAGGAAGAGTGTGGCGGGAAGGATATAAAAAGTAGGCGTAGGCTTGCGCGTGACTTCTGCCGATTCTGCCCCGAATTTGATATGCTTGGGCGAGCCCGAGCCTGGTGGCATCAGCCACGATTAATGTATTGATATTTGGGAGGTCAAGACCATTTTCAATAATAGTGGTTGCGATAAGGATATCGATTTTTCTCTCACGCAAGTCATGCATGATTTGCATGAGTCCGGTTTCTGACAAGCGGCCATGTGCTATGCCAATGCGGGCCCGAGGAACGATCTTTTGAATCTCACGACGTGCCATCTCGATTGTCTCTATGCGATTATGAAGATAATAAATCTGCCCTTTTCGGGCGAGTTCCCTGCGGGCAGCATTTTTTATAATCTCTTTATTCCAAGGCATGACAAATGTTTTTACGGGAAGACGGTTGGGGGGCGGAGTTTGAATAACGCTAATGTTACGGAGGCTCGAGAGCGCAAGATAGAGAGTTCTCGGGATAGGAGTTGCCGAAAGGCTTAAGATATCAAGACCCGACCTTAGTTCTTTAAATTTCTCTTTTTGCTTGACGCCAAATTTCTGTTCTTCATCGATAATAAGAAGTCCCAATCGTTTAAATTTTACGTCACGCGAAAGGAGCCGATGAGTGCCTATAATAATATCAATTAAACCTTGTTCAAGTTTTTCGAGGATACGACGCTGCATATCGCGCGACTGGAGACGCGAGAGAAGCGCAATTTCAATCGGTAGGTTTCCGAGCCGTTCTTTGAAGGTATGATAGTGCTGGTCTCCCAAAATGGTGGTGGGTGTCAAGATTGCGACTTGGTATCCGCCCGAGGCCACCGCAACCGAGGCACGCAGGGCAACTTCTGTTTTTCCAAATCCTACGTCTCCACATACGATTCTATCCATTGGTTTTTCAGATTTCGTTAGGTCCCCGCGGACTTCTTCGATTGCGGTTTCCTGATCCGGAGTTTCCTGGAATGGAAACGATGATGTTATTTCGTGTTCGATGGGAGAATCCGGCGTATAGGGAGCGCGAACGCTTATTTCTCGCTTTGCGTACAGCGCAAGCAATTCTTTCGCGGTTTTTACCGTGTCCTCTTTTACTTTTCGCTTAATACGATCCCAAAGCGGGCTTCCCAGGCGCGAAATTTTTGGCTCGGTAAATCCAATGTAGCGTGAAAGTTTTTTCTCAAGTCCCAGCGGGATAAGAAGCCTATCTCCTGCCGCATATTCGAGTACATAATATTCGTTGGTGTCGGATGCATCGATTTGTAGAAATCGACCTATTCCATGATCCAGGTGTACCAAATAGTCGCCCGGCATAAGAATTTTAAGAGATTCCTTATCAAGCCGTCTCTGTAATTCTTTTTTTGTGTCAGTTTCGCTATAGTCAATTGCATGGCTTCGAATTTCTTCTATGGTGTTTCCCAGGAATTCTACAGTAAAAGCAGTTTGGGTTCCTATGGGAAAGATGTGTAACACCCCGCCGGTAAGAGAGAATTCTCCGGGACGAGAAATACGTTGTGTTTTTTCGTACCCCAAGTCGTTTAATGTTCGCAGGAGTTCTGAAAGATGAATGGTTTGATGCTGCCCTATGAGGGTAACATTATCTTTCCAAAATTGCTGTTTATTTTTGTAAGCCCTTTTGATGCTGCGTTTGTGTTTCCGAAACCAAAAAACAGGCTTTTCCAAAAAATAGGGAGCAAAAGCCGGAATAATTAATTCTGATATACTTTTTTTGTTTTTATTCATTTAAACGTGGTTTGAAAAGCCTGTTTTTGGGAAGGGGGTCGGGGAAACGGTAGTTTCCCCGTGGTGGAAAAACAGCGACCCCGAGCTTGTCGAGGGGGAGCGCCAGAAACCGAAGGTTTTGGGGAGTGACGAAGACGCAAGTCGAGGAACGACAATAACCCCCTTTCCAGGAAATAGGGGGTGACGCTCGGGATTATGATTTCAGTTATTTCGTTTTTCACGCTCAGGACTGCTCTTTATCCGAGAAAAGACCCGAACGTGGAATTTTTATCTATAATATGTAATACTATCACAATAGAGTTCTTTATCAAGACGTTGTTGCGTTGTTCATTGAAAACGAATATGAGGTGGCCGTAGATGAAGTACGTTATTCTTGGTTTTCTTGTTTCTCTATTCCTTGTTAGTTCTTGTTTTGGCTTTGGCGAGAGAGAATATTCTTCGGATGACTTCATTTCTGAAAGTACCGTTCAGGAAGAAGAACCGTTACTCGTATCTCTTTGCGTGGTTACGGATAATTTTTCACAAAATGAATATGAACGGTTTAAGGCCGGGGCGGGGAGAGCTGCAAAAACGTTTGAACCATTTGGGCTCGATTTTTATATCGCGGCTCACGAAGACAAGGGATTTCCTAAGCAGTTGAATCGGGCGCTTGTTCCTCTTTGGCGCGTGCAAGTTGAGGCGCGTCACAATGTTGAGTGCGACATCATGGTGCTGGTTACTAAGAAAGATTACACACATGGCGGTCGTTCGTTTGCCGGCATTGCTCTTCTTCCCTGGAACGGGATCCTCGTTGATTCCTTTTCTTCAATTGACTTGGTAACACTCAAGCGTGTAACTCAACACGAACTGGGGCACGTCTTCGGCGCAGAACATG
>JAHCSD010000049.1 GCA_018609185.1 Patescibacteria group bacterium | reverse complement strand
ATATCCCTGCTATGCTTGGTGCCTCACTCGCCATTCTTACTTCAAACATCCCTTGGAACGGACCCATTGCCGGTGTACGCGTAGGACACGTCGATGGTGAGCTTACAATAAACCCAACTTTCGAAGAACGCGAGCAAAACGGCCTGGATATTGTGGTTGCCGGGACGCAGTCCAGAATCAACATGATGGAAGGAGCATGCGACCAAGTTCCTGAAAAAGAGGTGCTCTCTGCAATAGAATTCGCTTTTCCCCACGTCAAATCTCTAATTTCTTTCCAAAACAAAATCGTTGAAGAAACCAAGCCCGAAAAACTGGATCTCTCCACAAAAGAAAATAACGCTGACCTCAAAAAAGAGGTAATGTCGACCCTCGGTGATCGACTTGAAAAAGCTCTTTTCGTGGATTCTCTCAAACACGAACGAATGGATCACTTGAACGACCTGCGTGACGAATTGGTTGCTGCAATCGAAAAAAAATATCCTGAAGAACCCGAATATGGTAAAGAAGCAGCCGACCTATATGAAGAACTTATAGACAAAATGGTCCATCAAAAGGCGATTGAGGAGGACAAACGAATTGATGGACGAAAGATGGATGAGGTCCGCGGGCTTGAAGCCCATGTGGGGCTCCTCCCTCGTACTCACGGATCTGGCCTCTTCAAACGTGGGCAAACCACCGCACTTTCTGTCCTCACCCTTGGCGCGCCAAGCGATGCCCAGACCATTGAAGGAATGGAAGTAGTGGGCAAAAAGCGGTTTATGCACCACTATAATTTCCCTCCGTATTCTGTCGGTGAAGTTGGGTTCATGCGGGGACCAGGAAGAAGAGATATTGGCCATGGAGCGCTTGCCGAGCGATCGCTTAAACCGATTATTCCTTCTTCGGACGATTTCCCGTACACGATCCGCATGGTTTCTGAAATTCTTTCTTCAAACGGATCCTCTTCAATGGCCTCGGTCTGCGGTTCGACTCTTGCGCTCATGGATGGGGGGGTGCCGATCAAATCTCCTGCCGCGGGTATCGCTATGGGCCTCTTAATGAAAGATGAAAAGACGTACAAAGTTCTGACTGATATTCAGGGGCCGGAAGACCACCACGGAGATATGGATTTAAAAATTGCAGGGACCAAGACCGGAGTTACCGGAATCCAAATGGATGTAAAGGTTGAAGGAGTAACAATGCAAATCTTAAAAGACACGTTCGCGCAAGCTCGCCATGCACGGCTGGAAATTCTTGAGGCAATAACAAAAACCATTGAAAAACCGCGAGAACAATTATCAAAATATGCTCCCCGCATCCTTACCATTCAAATTAATCCTGAAAAAATACGCGAAGTTATCGGGTCGGGCGGAAAAGTGATAAACGAAATAATTGCAGAAACAGGCGCGCAAATTGATATCGAAGACGACGGAAGCATCTTTATCACGGCCGAAAGCGATGATTCTGCAAAAAACGCTGTTAATTGGATAAAAAACATTGTACGGGAATTCAAAATAGGGGAGATAGTTGAGGGAAAAGTTGTAAGGATAACCGACTTCGGCGCCTTTGTTGAACTTTCTCCTTCAAAAGACGGAATGGTGCATATATCTGAACTTGCGCCGCGGAGAATCGAAAAAGTTGAGGACGTACTCAAAATGGGAGATACGAGAAAATTCAAAGTGGTCAAGATTGACGACCAAGGAAAGATTGGCCTGTCGCTTAAGGCGTTAGGTTCTTCACAAGAAAAAAACGAATCGATTCCCCAAAAACCACCCCAAGATTTCGACGACTTCGTCGAAAAATAAGGGCTTTGTCTAAATTTTCAAGTTCGAAGAACGCAGAAAATTTAGCTAGAAAACCTTACCCCGTTAGATGAGCGAGCTTACGAGCTCTATCTAACGGGGTGCTCGATTTTCTAACCGCTCGCGTGACTCGCGGGCAAAATCGGCATGCCCAAGGAACCACCGCAAAATCGACATACAGAACCAGAAGACACAAAGCCAAAAAGATCCTACCAGATATACACCATGGAAGGAGACCTTCGAGTTCTTTTGGGCAGGCAATTAGGCACAAACCCCGAGGAAATCCCTGCGGGCGATATTCCGCGCGAATTGGCTCAAAAAAAAAGTCCGCGTGAGGCGTGGCTCGATATTCTCTTTGAAAAATACCTTAAAATAACACTTGCGGTACTCTTTGGAATACTTCTTGTTGCACTTATTTTTGTCTTCTTGAAGTTAAGAGGAGAAAAAGAACCAGAACCGCAACCCCTAGTGTATCATGCGGTGTGTGAAGAAGCACAATGCAAACTCACACGCGGGGAGGGGGCTGACGAGTGCCAGATCGACGAGGACTGCCAACCACTCCCGCAGGCCGCCCCCTTGCCGATCATTCCGGTAGATGTAGAGACCATTGTCTTGCGAGAGACGAGCTATGAAGCCTTTCTGGGCTCTCTTTCGATACTTACCCAAACAGTTTCTTCAGGAGAAAAATGGCCGGACGATACGCTCGTTGCGCTTCTCTTGGCTCAAGGCACCGGTTCAACTCCCCGGTCATATCTTGATTTTCGTGAAGCAACTTCGGTGCTTGACGTACAAATTCCTCCTACACTTATCCCTCTCATTAAAAACTATACTCTGTTTCTCTACACCGCGGGCAACACAGAAAAGGCTCGCTGCCAGGAAGACGGCATAGGAGACCCGCAATGCTGGGGACCCCGGCTCGTACTCGCGCTCTCTCGCATCGGAACAAACGAAAATATATCCTTCCAACTTCGAGGATGGGAGCCAACCATGCTCGAAGATATCAAGCCCCTTATCCTTGCTTCCCAAACCAATCCCGCGCGTCATGACTTCCAGGACTTTATATACAAAGGCCAACTCATACGCTACAAAAACCTTGAAATCTCAACCGTTACCGTTAACTACGCTCTTGTGAATGACTTGATTATTATAGGCACCTCAAAAGAATCAATTTTCGCCGCGCTCGACCATATTCTTTAATATATGTGTTCTATGAAACTATCGCCGCTTGAAAAATGTGTCGCCTCCACTCTCGCCTACTACAAAGCCCTTGGCAACTTCCCTCTCACGTCTTTTGAGGTTTCAAGGCGCCTTAATAAGGAGGATTCGAATCAAACCTACTCGTACCGGGAAATTCTCGATGCGCTCGCCTCAATGGAAAAACGCCGCGTTGCGCGCGAACAAAACGGCTTTTTTTATATTCCAAACAACAAAAAGGGTAAGGACGCGCCGGTCGCGAATCGCATCGAACGCTACAAAACAAGTATTGGAAAACAAAAACGGCTTGCAAAAGCCCTATGGTTTCTTCAAACACTCCCTTTTATTACCATGGTGGGTATCACGGGTTCCCTTTCGCTCCGTAACGCCTCACGGGAAAGCGACATCGACCTCCTTGTTATTGCCCAGGCAGGCAGAATATGGACATCCCGCGTTCTCTGTTCGGTAACCACTCATATACTGGGAATGCGCAGGTACCAAAACAACGTTAAAGATCGAATCTGCCTTAACCATTACATCTCAAACGATTCACTCACGTTAAAGGTTAAGAATCTTTCGAATGCCCATACGTACGCAAGCCTTATTCCAGTTATCGACAAAGGCGGTTGGTACCAGGAATTCCAGAAAAACAATGACTGGATGAACACCTACCTGTCTCATCGTTCCTGGAGACTCGACAGGTCTCTCCAGTATCCCAAAAAGAATCCGGCGCGTTTCTTGTCTTCCTTGTTTGAGTTACTTTTTCGAAACCGCATAGGAGATTTATTTGAACGCCTCTCCCAATACCTCCAGGAAGGGAAAATACTGAAACATATCTCTGAAATCCGTTCTATCCATGACAATCAACTGATTCTTTCCAACGAGACGCTGATGTTTCATTATCCGGTCTCCAGAAATGAAGAGGTGGAAAAACAATATAAGAAGGAAATGGAAAAACTTGAAGCGGAGGGACAGGGCTCTAGGACCCGAAGTCTTACGTGTTGATAAGCTGTGGAAAACTTTGGTATTGACTCCAATGCTTGAACCGAGCTATAATAATAGTAGATCTTTTTGATTATTCTTTTACTGATTATTCTTCCGTGCAACTCTGTCGGTAGTCCTCCATCGCTTTTAGGCGAGCACCACACAGGAGTGATGGCTTGAAAGCGACGGAGGAACCCTACCAATAATCGGTTAAAGAAAAAAGTAATGCCTAACGTACGGATATGGCTTACTTCTTTAAAAGGCGCTGAGCCCAACCTCATTTTTTGAAATTCGGGCGCACCAGCGCCTTTTTTTATTGTTCGTCCAAATTTTCAATTTGGCTACGAACAATAAACCCCGTTAGATGAGCGAGCTCTGACGAGCTCTATCTAACGGGGTCAAGGTTTTGTACCTACATTTTCTTCGTCTCTACTGACTCGAAAATGTAGACAAAATCCTTGACAAATATCCCTGCTCGGCTAAAGTAAATAAATATGAAACTAGGTAAAAAATTCTTGAGCGAGCTTAAAGAACGGCTCGAGAAAGAAAAAAAAGAGCTCGAAGAAGAACTCGCAAGTTTTGCTAAAAAAGATCCTGAACTTGAAGGAAACTACAAGACTATCTTTCCTGATTATGGAAAAACCATTGGAAGTCAGGAAGAGAATATGGACGAAGTAGAGGAATACGTCTCTAAACTTCCCGTGGAAAAAACGCTCGAAGCAAAGTTACAAAAGGTAAATGAAGCGCTGGCACGCCTGAAGGGAAAGGGGTTTGGTACGTGCGAAAATTGCAAAAAAGCAATAACAAAAGAACGGCTTGAGGTTTCTCCTACGGCGAAAATATGCACGGAATGTAAGGGCTTTGTCTGAATTTTCGAGCACCGTGAAGAAAATTTAGTAACAAAACCTTACCCCGTTAGATAGAGCTTTGCTCATCTAACGGGGTGCTCAATTTTTTAACCGCTCGCGCGGCTCGCGGGCAAAATTGTCATGATTAAAGTACTATCCGCAACCATACTTGGGCTTGATGCCCAACTCGTCGAAGTGGAGGTTGATCTTACCGGTGGCCTCCACTCTTTTACTATTGTGGGGCTACCAGATAAAGCCATCCAGGAGTCAAAAGAGCGGGTTTCGTCCGCCATAAAACACAGCGGCGCGAAATCTCCTAAAAAACTCAATAAGCGCATTACAATCAACCTTGCACCCGCAAACATAAAAAAAGAGGGGGTGCTTTACGACCTCCCTATTGCAATTGGCCTCCTCAAAGCTTCAGACCAGATCGCGTGCGGGCAACTTTCTGACAAACTATTTGTGGGTGAATTGTCACTGGACGGGAGACTACGTTCAGTAAACGGGGTGCTTGCAATTGCGCTTGCCGCAAAGTCCCACGGCATTAACGAACTCTTTGTCCCCCATATAAACGCGAAAGAGGCTGCGCTTGTCAAAGGTATTACAGTATATGGCGTATCAAACCTAGCGGGCCTCGTCTCCCACTTAGAAGAAAAGAGGAGGCTCGTACCTGAAGAGCCCCGATATATGAGGGCGCCGCTTGAGGAAAAAACATACCCGGGAGACATGGATATGGCCTACATCAAGGGCCAAATACATGCAAAGAGAGCCCTCGAGGTTGCAGCAGCCGGCGCGCACAATATTCTGATGTCAGGCCCGCCCGGAGGCGGAAAAACAATACTCGCGCGCGCACTCCCCACTATCCTCCCCCGAATGGACATGG
>JAHCSD010000048.1 GCA_018609185.1 Patescibacteria group bacterium | reverse complement strand
TCTGCTCGACAATGGCCTGCGCCTTAGGGTCTTTGAAGGAAACCTCGGGAAGCAGCATAAGAAGTTCCCGGGCGGGTACCGAGTATATGTCTCCCTGAATGTTTCGGAAATCATTCGGAGAAACCATATTTTCGGTATTCAATAATTTGGTTATTCGGCTAATTCGATACGGATCTGCCCACTCGCCCCTAAGGGGTCCATGAGGAGTTTTTAAGGCAGGCATGTTATTTGCCGCAACAAGAAAATGTGTCCGGGGGTTAAATATATGAGGAAGATCCTCAAACGGCACAAACCCCATCCATTCATTCTCCTCTATTGAACCGTCGGAGGGCATGAGACCCGACCTCTTGCTGCGTATGGGGACGAGACCGGCCAGCTGATACCCGATATTTCCTTCCCGGTCGGCGTACATAAAGTTCATAGACGGACTCGACCAGTGTGCGAGCGCGGCGCGGAAGTCACTCCAGTTGGCTGCCGTCATAATTCCGTAGGCCGACTCAAGCAGCCCTAGTGACTCCGCCGCTATGCTCCTCACAGAAAACGCCTTGTCTTCTCCTTCGATCAAAGGATTCATCAGGGGGCCGTGGTGCGTAATAAGTACATCTTCATATACGGGATCGTCTTTCCCTCGAATCGTTATGCTTTCTGTAACATGTGCAGCATTCCGCCAACTACCTTCATACCAATATTGTTTCGGGTTCTTTGGGTTGAGCTTCTCAAAATAAACATCTTTCTGATCAACTAACCCAGAACTTATACCCCATGCAATGTCCTTGTTGTGTCCAAAGATGACTGCGGGGAGCCCGGGGATAGAAGCACCTATTGCGTTAACGCTCGGAGAAGAAAGATGTGCCTCATACCAGAACGATGGGATTGACGCGGGAAGGTGCGGATCACACGCAAGAAGCGGTTTTCCGCTCACGGACTTACTTCCGTCTATCGCCCAAGTGTTGCTTGCGCCGGCTTGAGGAATAAACTTGCTCACTTCACGATATTCTTTGAGGAACGCGCGCATGACACGGCTGGACGTAGAACCCGGGGGAACAGTCACCGATCCGTCATCGGGATAGCGAGGCTCAATTGCGCGGGCTTTCTCGGGGCCCAGCTTTTCTATAAGCCATGAACGGACAATTTCGGCATCCCAGTTAGGAGAAATCATCCAGCCAATGAGCTTACTCATTGCAACGGAATCAATAATTGACCAAGGTCTCGGCCGATACCGCAAAAGAAGGAACTCAATGGGGAGGCGCCATCGCGGCGTACGCTTGATATAGGCATTAACGCCCTTGCTGTATGCTTCAAGGCTCAGGCGCGTTGCTTTACTTAAGCTGCCGACTTGTTCGCTCGCATTTCGGCTCAAACCCACGCGCCTCATAAAACGATCTGCTTCAACCGCCTCTTCTCCCAAAACTTCTGCAAGTGTTCCGGCTGCAGCCCGCCGGGTAAATTCCATCTGCCACAGACGATCTTGTGCGTGGACAAATCCTAAAGCAAAAAAGAGATCTTGATTATTTTTCGCAAAAATATGAGGAGTACCCCACGAGTCTCGCACCACTTCCACTTTTCCCAAAAGCCCGGGAAAGGAAAGTGTTCCCTTTTTCTTGGGAAGACTCAAGTGTAATACAAAGGAAATTAGACATACAATCAAACCAAAAATCGTTGCAGGAAATCTCGCAAGAGACCTTAGTAAACCAAACATCTCCTATCACCTTCTTTCAATCACTTTTAGTTTTTAAAGAACGCTTTTTTATAGAACGGTTTATTGTAGTACAGATTTATTCATATGTCAAAAACCCCGGGAAATTTAACCCGGGGTTTACATAGATTTTTTAATACCTATTTTCGCGCATATATACGAACCTGCGAGCGTGATAAACGGAATAACACAAAGCGCAAGCAGAATAATGGTGACGGTAGGAAGGAACGAGAAAAAGACAAATATGAATAAAACTCCGATAATATAGTCAGCTTGGTCCAGATAGGGCATCCATTCGCCCGGACCCAGCCCAATTCTTCGCTTTAAAAAGCTTCCGAAGATATCTCCGAGAACTGCGCCAAATCCAAACGCGAAACCGTAAAGAAGCAAAGTGCCCGCCGAAGTATAGTCAATAAGCTCGTATTCCTGAAAAAGCCATCTCGTAAGGACATATCTCTGCAAAAGGATCACTGAATAAGCGACCAGGATTGCCGCACACACGCCCCGTACGGTCTTGTGATCCCCTAAAATTCGTTTTCCGTTTACTTCTATGCCGCTATCGAGCGGACAAGAATATTTATTAAGAAATGGAACACGGGAAGCAAAAACGGGCGCCGCGTTTGCAGCAATTGCGGGTAAAAAGAAATACAGCGTCTCAATAAGGTGATGCATTCGGAAATCCTCCTTGGACTCTAGAGCCCTATTTCAAAGAACGTTATCCTTCTAGGACTTCAATGCACTCACGCATGGAACGCGCAAGTTCCTCTTTCTCTTCTTCGGACATGGTGGCGGTAAGCTGCTTAAATGCATCCGGCTTCATCATGGAAAAAAGTCCTTGACGTGCAATCTTCTCCATGTCTTCTTTACTCATGCCTGCCATTTTCGCCATCATATTGTTCATAAGAAAGTTCATAAGACCTCTTGCAAAATAATAGTTCGTAACGAAACTTCAGATTTTTGAGCGAAAATCGTGAAGCGCGAGGAAACGTATACAGAGTATACGTTGACGAGCGGTGAACGATTTGCAGCCAAAAATATGAAGTTGCAGTAGGACGGCTTATTTTGTAAGGGGTCTATATTGTTTTCATACCACGCATCTTGCAAAATTGCAAAAAACCCAAAGAAATTCTTTGGGTTTTTAAAATACTAGCTACGCCACTGCGTTGCTTCTGCGAGACGCCTAATGGCCAACATATAAGCCGACATTCTCATTCCTATCTTTTTATCCTGGTTAAGCGCCAAAACCTCTCTGAAAACATTTATCATTTTTTCTTCAAGTCGGGCGTTCACTTCATTCTCTGTCCAGTAAAATGACTGGCGATTCTCTACCCACTCAAAATAGGAAACCACCACTCCCCCGCCGTTTGCAAGAACATCAGGGATAACAAATTTATTGTTTGCTTCAAGGATCTCGTCAGCTTCCGGGGTAACGGGGCTATTTGCGCCTTCAATGATAATCTGCGCACGAATGTCTCTCGCATTGTCTTTCGTGATTGAGGCTTCGAGTGCTGCGGGGACAAGGATATCACAACTTACGCCAAAAATATCTTCCTTGCTCATCTTGTCCGACCCGGGAAAGCCTAGAACCGACCCAGTCTTTTGCTTATGCTCAATAAGTAACGGGATGTTTAACCCCTTTTTGTCGTAGATCCCGCCAGAGGAATCACTCACCGCAACTATTGTTGCGCCTTCTTTGAACATAAGCCCTGCGGTAATCGAACCCACGTTTCCAAATCCCTCGACCGCAACACGAACAGACTTAGGATCCATTTTCAAAACCCTCATGGCTTCAAGTCCGGTAAAGTAGCATCCTCGTCCAGTTGCCTCTCGTCTCCCAAGAGAACCGCCAAGTAAAATTGGTTTTCCGGTAACAACCCCAGGAACCGCGCGCTTTTCCATTCGGCTATATTGATCCATCATCCATGCCATAATCTGTTCGTTTGTTCCCACATCAGGCGCGGGAATGTCTTTATCGGGTCCAATCATAGTACTAATTTCAGTCGTGTATCTCCGCGTCAAACGCTCAAGCTCTCCCCGAGACAGTTTTTTAGGATCGCATATTACCCCGCCCTTGGCTCCGCCAAAACGAAGATTAAAAAGCGCTGTCTTCCATGCCATCAACGTCGCAAGCATCATTATTTCGTCAAGCGTCACATCTGGATGGTATCTAATGCCGCCTTTTGAGGGACCCATGGCAGTAGAGTGTTGGACTCTAAATCCTTTGAAATCATGAATCTCTCCGCTATCAAGCTCGACGGGAATCTTTACAATCAACGATCTATCTGGAGTCTTAATCAACGAGCGAATCGATGCATCAAGCTCTAAAAGATCCGCAACACGGTCAAATGTCTCGAGTGTATTCTCATACGGACTCTTCTCTCTCACCACCAATTCTGCCTCCTTTTCGATTTTATGTTTTATTAAAGAACAGTTTCCAGGGCTCTAACCCCACCCTAGCACCGACAATAAGAAAAATCAAATGAATAAATAAATTATAGACCCCTTACAAAATAAGCCGTCCTACTGCAACTTCAGCTTTTTGGCTGCAAATCGTTCACCGCTCGTCAACGTATACTCTGTATACGCTTCCTCGCGCTTCACGATTTTCGCTCAAAAAGCTGAAGTTTCGCTACGAACTATTATTTTGCAAGAGGTCTTACGAAGCGGGTTACAAGTTAAATTCCTCCTCCGGGGGAGGTCGTAAAATATTCTGTTCGTCCAAGGTATTTGTTCGGGGAATCATTTGCACTTCGTTTACTTGACGAGTAAACGACCCGGGCCAGGTGACTTTAAAAAACCTTGCTTCCCCGGAAAGCAGCGTATTGACCTCGCTTGTAGCTATGCTTATGAGGTCCCCTCTCTCGTCAGAGAGAAGGATTGAGACGGTCACGCTGTCAAAACCAAACGTTGAGTTGTTTCTGACAACTCCCGTGGCCTCGCTTGCAAAAATGCTTCCCGCGGGAAGTGTCTGGTACACAGAGTTAATGATTTCAAACTGGGGATTATCCACCACGGGCCGTCCCCATGTGATATCGTCAAACATCACACTGGCAGAGCCCGGGGCCCGCGCCATTTGAACCGCTGGCGCGATGATATAAAACTCCTCTTTCGGCAAAAGAAATCCCCTTCCTCTAAGGATAGTAATCGGTTCTCCCGTTATGTCATTGATTGCGAGCGTATAGTTAATATTTGTCATCCCAAGCTCTAAGTCTGGATTCCTCACCCTAATAGCTATGTCATACACGTTTTGTCCTATGGGCAGGATATGTGTGCTCGCAACTTCAATGCTATCGCGTGCATCTATAGGACACGGAAACGGACAGTCGCCCCCGCAATCAATCCCTTCTTCGTTCTGGTTTTGAATATTGTCAACACAAGTAGACTCGGGTTCAGAAAGAAGAGTAAAAGCGAAGTAAACCAGTGGCACTCCGAGAACAATGAGTGTAATGAGACCTATAAGAAGTCGTTTGTAAAGACGCAGCATATGAAAAAACACCTTATACCTTTATACCGAAAGTATAGGTGTTTTTTCATAAAGAGTAAACCCCGTTAGAAGTCGCGAACGCGCGTGTTCGCGTTCTGGCTTCTCGCGGGGTAAAGCTACAGAATTCCGGCGGCGTTCTACTTTCTCACTCATAAAGAGCAATATCATCGACCCTGGAGAGCTTAACTTCCGTGTTCGGGATGGGAACGGGTGTTACCTCTCCGGCATTGCCACCAGAATTCTGTAGCTTTTATAAATCTCGTCACTAATTACTAGCCAAGTATAAATGGTTATTAGTAGCGCTCGGCTTAACTCATTACTGAGCTTACACCTGCGCCCTATCAAGGTCGTCATCTTCGACCAACCTATGAGTCCTTATCTTGAGGGAGGCTTCGCGCTTATATGCCTTCAGCGCTTATCCCGTCCCAACATAGCTACCCAGCAATGCTCCGGGCGGAACAGCTGGTACACCAGAGGTTAGTTCGTTCCGGTCCTCTCGTACTAGGAACGACTCCTCT
>JAHCSD010000004.1 GCA_018609185.1 Patescibacteria group bacterium | reverse complement strand
AACGTGCTTCAGGGTACAAGATACAGGAGGCCTACGTAAGCGTGGGAGGAGTAAATATTGAAATTATGTCCTCGAGGGGGCTTGTAGCAGTTTCCCGCGCAGATGGAGAGGTGTCGGCGGAAGACGTCGAACGCGTGATAGGACAGGCGCAGGCCGTCTCGTTTCCTCCTAATAAAGAAATTATCCATGTAATCCCCAAAGAATTTATTCTTGATGGAGTAGGGGGTATTAAAGATGTCGCCGGCATGAGAGGCGTACGACTCGAGGTAGATGCATTGCTCGTGTTGGCTTCATCCCCGTTTGTGTCGAACCTTGAAAAGCTTGTGGCGGAAGCAGGCGTGACCCTTAAGGGATTTGTGCTGTCTTCCCTTGCCGCTTCTCGCGCCGTACTTTCGAAGCAGCAGCGGGAACTGGGTGCCCTGGTGGTTGATATTGGGGGAGCAACGTCTGACATTAGCGTGTTTGAGGAAGGGGATCTGATCCATTCGAGCGTATTCCCTGTGGGTTCTTCCCATATTACCAACGATATTGCCATCGGGCTTAAAATTAATATCGATCTTTCTGAAAAAATCAAGCTTCATCATGGAACGTCTCTGGTAAGTGAAATCAATAAAAGAGAGATTATAGACCTTTCTCAGTTTGAACCTGGAGAGGGCGGGCTCGTTGCGAGACGAGAAGTTATTGAAATCATCGAAGCACGACTTATCGAAATCTTCAGTTTAATAAATAGAGAACTCAAATTAATTGAGCGTGAGAGACTTTTACCCGCGGGTGTCGTGCTTGTGGGTGGAGGGTCAAAAATTCCCGGCATTGTTGACCTCGCGAAACGCGAACTTCGTCTTTCGGTACAGCTAGGCTTTCCTCTAGGGCTTGAAGCATTTGTTGATACCATTGACGACCCATCATATGCAACCGCGCTCGGTCTGGTTCTTTGGGCAAACGATCTTGAACGACGCGAGGGAGAAGCCCCCATGTTTTTACCTCCACGTATTCGTGGTGCTGCGCTCGCCATAAAGCGATTCATAAAATCGCTTTTACCCTGAGTGCGTCGCCCCTCGAATTCCTCTGGGAGACCCTGAGCTTGTCGAATGGGTTGAAGGGGGTTCCATAGTATGTTTTTACTTGACACGTTTCCCGATTTTTCTATATAATAAACTGTTAAAGGCTTTCTCTAACATTTTCGAGCGAAGCGAAGAAAATTAGAAAACTGTTTAACTTTCTAAACTCACTTCGTTCGGAGAAAATTGGCATGCCTCAAATAAAACCAAACGTCGAATCATTCGCCCGCATCAAGGTTGTGGGCATTGGAGGGAGTGGGGGATCTGCTATAGGTCGGATGATATCAAGTAAGATCTACGGGGTTGATTTTATTGCCGTCAATACGGATGCCCAGGATCTTCATAATTCTCAAGCTCCTCACAAGGTTCATATTGGGAAGAACCTTACGCGGGGTTTGGGGTCCGGAATGAATCCGGAAATTGGCCGGCAGGCAGCAGAAGAGAATCGTGATGAAATCCAGGAGATTGTAAAAGATGCTGACATGGTGTTTATTACGTGTGGGTTGGGTGGTGGCACCGGATCGGGCGCAGCTCCCATTATAGCTGAGGCCGCAAAGAATGCGGGTGCCTTAACGGTCGCGATTATTACCAAACCGTTTTCGTTTGAAGGCGTGCATCGTTCGAGAATCGCGGAAGAAGCGTGGGAACAGCTTCGGGACAGGGTGGATGCGATAATTACCACTCCCAACGACAAGCTCCTTCATTTGATTGACAAAAATACTTCGCTCCTTGAGGCATTTGCGATAGTGGACGATGTGTTGCGTCAAGCTGTCTCGGGTATTTCCGACCTCATTACTATGCCCGGGATTGTAAATGTTGATTTTGCGGATGTACAGGCAATCATGCAGGAGGCGGGTTCCGCCATCATGGGGATTGGACGCGCGACGGGCGAAGACCGTGCAGTGGAAGCCGCAAAAATGGCCATCAATTCTCCGCTTCTTGAGATTTCAACGGAAGGCGCGCGAGGGGTGCTCTTCAATGTCAGTGGAGGAGAAGACCTTACGATGTCTGATGTAAATGAGGCAGCAAAAGTTATTACTGAGAGTATTGATCCTGAAGCAAAAATTATTTTTGGTGCGGTACACGACTCAAAACTTAAAAAGGGAGAGGTTAAGGTAACCGTTATTGCGACTGGATTTGCAAATGGGGGAAAAACATATGTGGCTGAATCAGGCGAGGGAGGAGAGATTGAAGCAAAGGCAAGGTCTCAAAAAGAATCAGTACGAGTTAACAAAAAGACTACTGACGAAAAAGAAGAAGGGGAAGATTCAGCCTACTTGGATATTCCCGCATTCATTAGACGTAAGATGCGATAAGGACGGCCGTACAGGTATAGGCCCCAAAAAGACGTGGTCAAATTCCCCAGCGATGATTTTGCCACTCTGTTCTCGAGCTCGCTCGTCGCCTCCGGCGACACCATGCCCGCTCGCTCTCCGAAAGCTTTTTGGAACCTATACCTGTACGGCCTTATTAGTTCTTTTACAAGGAGGCTAAGATGGACGAGAGAGACGAAAAGGTTTTGGCGATTGCGCTGGGATGTGGGTTGCCTACTTCTAGCATGCAGAATGCTTACGTTGAATGTTTTGCACCAGAAAAAAAGGAAGAGGAGCCAAAGAATTTTTGGGGGAAAGTACGGAGAGTCCTAACTCCATTCAGTGTACGTCTTCATCGTACTATTAAAGAAACGTATAGATATCTGAACATTGTTGATCAATCGTTTGATATGGTGGTGGTTTCAAATCATATTCGCGAGTGCGGTAATTGTTTTGAAACTATGCGAAGGAAGGCGAGAGAGCATAGGGACGAGGATCAATCGTATTTCTTTTGGGAACCTGACATGGAAGAGACTGAGTTGCGAGATCCTAGCAAAGAAAAAAGAGAGCGTTATTATCAAGAAGCCTTCAAAGTTATCGATGAGCTTCCCGAGCGCATCGATGTGTTTCTCAAAGCGGTAAACGATCAGGGCCTCTACTAGATTTAGTAGGGGCTTTTTTGTTTGTTATTTTGTTGTGTGGTATACTAACATAATATTCGCATAAAAAGTATAAACTACACATGCTTCGTTCCGGTCATTTTACATTTTTCATTTTGAATTTTTAATTTGACTGAGCGATAGTGAAGGAACGTGCCTAACGTCTTCAAAGAATTTGCTTCACGTAATCCGGTTGTAACACCGCGGTTTTCCCATGCAAAGAAACGAGATGGGAGTATTGTTAGTTTTGATCAGAAAAAGATTACAAGCGCCATTTATCGTGCGATGCAGGCGAGTGAAGAAGGAAATCCTTTGAGGGATTCCGAGCGTCTTTCCAAGTATGTTATGAGACAACTTGCGCGGCGATTTCCTACAAACCATATTCCCTCTATCGAAGAAATCCAGGACGTGGTGGAGGAAGCATTTATTCTTAATGATTTTCCTAAAACAGCAAAAAGTTATATCTTATATCGAAACAAACGTTCGGAAATCCGCGAGAAAAAGAAAGCAGTTCCTCAACATGTGAAAGAATTAGCAGAAGAAAGCAAGAAGAGTTTCCATAATCCACTTGCCGAGTTTATTTATTACCGAACATATTCCAGGTGGATTGACCGTGAAGGACGGCGCGAAACCTGGGTGGAAACCGTGGCGCGTTTTATGGATTTTATGCATGAGAATCTCAAGAACCGTTTAACTGATGAAGAGTATCAGGAGCTCCGTGATGCTATTGTCCGACATGAGGTAATGCCCTCGATGCGCCTTATGTGGAGTGCGGGAGATGCGGCACGAAAGACGAACGTGTGTGCCTATAATTGTTCCTTTATTGCGCCTTCCCGTCTGACTGACTTTGCCGAAATAATGTATCTTTTGATGTGTGGGACAGGCGTTGGGTTTTCCGTTGAAAGTCAAACTGCACAACAGCTTCCTATTATTAAGCGGCAAACAGGAAGGGTATTGTCTACGCATACGGTAAAAGACAGTAAAGAAGGCTGGGGCGATGCACTGACACTTGGTATTAAAACATGGTACCAAGGGAAAGATATCACCTTTGATTATTCAAAATTGCGTCCTGCGGGCGCCCGACTTAATACTATGGGGGGAAGAAGTTCCGGCCCCGAACCTTTGCGCGCCCTTCTTAATTTTTCTCGTGAGAAGATTCTTTCCCGACAAGGAAAGCGCTTACGAAATATCGATGTGCACGATATTATTTGTAAGACAGGTGAAGTGGTGGTCATGGGCGGGGTCCGTAGATCGGCCCTCATCAGCCTATCCGATCTTGATGATGAAGAAATGCGAGAGTCGAAAGTCGGGCAGTTTTACATAACGGAACCCCAGCGTTCGCTTGCGAACAATTCCGCCGTCTATATTGAGAAGCCTTCGGCCCAGGAATTTCTTGAAGAGTGGTTGGCGCTCGCGCGGAGCGGCGCGGGAGAGCGGGGGATCTTTAACCGGAAAGGACTTGAGTCCCAGCTTCCGGATCGCCGGTGGAAAGTCTTTAAAAAACATGCGCACACCGCAGGAACAAATCCTTGCGGAGAAATAATTCTTCGCAGTAAACAATTTTGCAATCTTTCAGAGGTAGTTTCACGAGCCGAAGATACCGAGGAAACATTGTTGCGAAAGACCCGTCTTGCATCCATACTCGGGACGTATCAGTCAACCCTTACTCGTTTCCCGTATATTTCGCGAGAGTGGAAAAAGAATTGTGAAGAAGAGCGACTGCTCGGAGTTTCGATTACGGGCCAATGGGACGCTCCAGCGACGCGTAACGGCAAAACCCTCAAGAAAATGCGCGATCTTGCAATTGAAGTGAATCGTGAATATGCAAAACGATTTGGGGTTAACCCTTCAACCTGTATTACCTGTGTGAAGCCTTCAGGCACCGTCTCGCAACTTGTGGATGCAGCTTCAGGTATGCATGCGCGGCATGCGAGCTATTACATCCGGCGTGTTCGCATTTCAGCAACCGACCCGCTTTTCCAAATGCTTAAAGATCAAAAGTTTCCGTATCATCCTGAAGTGGGCCAGCGGGAAGATTCAGCTTCGACCTTTGTGCTTGAGTTTCCGGTGAAAGCGCCGGACGGGGCGGTCGTACGTAACGATCTCACCGCAATTGATCAATTGAAGCACTGGAAGATGGTAAAGGAAAGCTTCACAGAACACAATCCTTCGGTTACCATCTCGATCGGTGAGAATGAATGGGTAGAGACGGCTAATTGGCTCTATAACAATTGGGACATGCTTGGGGGGTTGTCGTTTTTGCCGCGTACCGAGCACGTGTATAGACTGGCTCCGTATGATGAAGTAACGAAAGAGCAGTATGAGGAGCTTCGGAGTAAGCTTCCCCAAATTGATTTTTCTCAAATTCTCATGTATGAGAAAGAGGACCATACCGAAGGCGCGAAAGAACTTGCGTGCGTCGGGGGAGTGTGTGAAATTGATTTGAGCGACACGGTACCCGCGGAAGTTCCTGCGAAGCGGTAGGGGCCTTGATTTTTCGTCCAAGACTGGTATCATATATTTAGTTCTTTATCATTGAGGAGGTGTAGTGATGGCTGGCATTGACAGGATAGATGAAAATAATTTTGAGGAAGAGGTCTTAAAATCCGATCTTCCGGTTGTGGTTGATTTTTATGCTCCTTGGTGTGGGCCGTGTAGAATGTTGGCGCCCATTATCGAAAAAGTTGCAGAAGAGTTTGCGGGAAAGGTTAAGGTTGTGAAGGTGAATATAGACGAGGAGCCCAAGCTTGCTGCAAAGTTTGGGGTTAGGTCAATTCCCACCGTTATCGGATTCAAAGACGGTGCGCCTAAGCAAACCTTTATCGGGTATGGCCCAGAGAAGAAAGTAAAAGAATTTTTCGAGAAACTTCTTTTTTAAGGACAATACGCGCCAAGGCGCGTATTTTATTTACCCTAAATTTCTTGACGCCGCGATGCCTATCTGGTAGATTTCTGATATTATGCCGAAAGGGAAGGCATTTCTTTATTTTTGCTTATCATTCGTCGGGGGGATTTTTTTGAGTTCATTTATACAAATTCCCCAGGAAATGTTATGGGGATTTTTTATTTTAGGTCTTATTCTTGTTATCAGTCTTTTTAGGGACAAACGATTTGTCGTTCTGGGTGTTTGTATGGTTTTGTTCGTAGTGGGCGTATATCGTCATCAGCAAGTAATAGAAAAAACCTCTGAAATTTCTCGATATAATGATGCGGGCGAAGTAACGCTCAAAGGAGTTGTGTCCCGGGAGCCAGACGTGCGTGTAAAGAGCACGCAACTAACCATAGATATAAGACAACTGACAACTGACAACAGACAACAGAATACTTCCGGAAGAATTCTGGTAACAACGCAACGCTACCCCGAGTATGAATATGGTGATGAGTTAGAAATAGCGGGGGTCTTGCAATCGCCGACCGAGGATTTAGAGGGGTTCAATTATCAAAGTTATCTTGCAAAAGACGGAATATATTCGGTGATGTTTTTCCCCGATGTCACGTATGTGAGAAAAAATGAACGAGGTCCGACCTCGTTCATGTATGCGAGGATTTTTGAATTTAAGGATAGGTTGCGTGAGTCGATCTATCGTGCAATTCCGCCGCCGCAAAGTGAAATACTCGGCGCGATCCTTCTGGGCGATAAAAGAAAACTGTCGGATGATCTAAAAGAAAAATTGAATATAACCGGTACCCGTCACATCACTGCAATATCAGGTATGCACATTGCAATCATTTCTGCCGTTCTTCTCCAATTTTTTCTTTGGATGGGGCTTTGGCGGCATCACGCGTTTTATATCTCAATTATTGTTTTGGCACTCTTCATTCTTATGGTGGGGGCGCCTCCCTCAGCGATAAGAGCGGGAGTCATGGGGGGTGCGTTGCTATTTACGCAAAATCTTGGACGTCCTAAAAGTGCGCCGCGTGCCATTTTATATGCCGCGCTCATTATGCTTTTCTTAAACCCACTTCTTTTACGATTTGACGTGGGTTTTCAACTTTCGTTTCTCGCGGTTATGGGAATCGCAGTTTTTTCTCCGTGGTTACTCGAACGTCTCAAGTTCATACCCGAGATATTAAATATGCGTGGAATTTCCGCGATGACTATTTCGGCGCAATTCGCGACGCTTCCCATTCTTGTCGTTACGTTTGGCCGCGCCTCGCTTGTTTCTCTCTTTTCTAATATCTTGATTGTTCCTCTTTTACCGTTTATCATGATCGGAGGATTTATTTCAGGCATTACGGGAATATTTCTTGAGCCTTTAGGCCGAATTCTTTCCTGGCCCGTGTGGCTGGTTTTGAAATATATTACGCTTGTGATAGACTTTTTTGCGAGTGTGCCGTTGGCATCAGTTATGATTGAAAACATTCACTGGATGTGGATTGTTCCATACTATTTACTCCTTTTCTGGTTCTACAAAAAATATGTTCGAAACTCAGTTTCGAACATATAATCTAGAATATATTATGCCACACTTTTCTGCGAATGTATGACAGTCATAGATTGTGACAGGTTTACTGGTTTTCCTAGATTAAAATCCTGAATTTGGTCCGAGTAGATAGACAGCAAAGAATATTAGGGCAATGAGGATAATAAAAATGACAGTTTCTAATAATTTCTTAGGTATACTTTCTTTTGATTTAAACATTCTCCAACCGAAATAGAGAAACAGAAAAACCATAATTACTGGATAAAGAAATGGGAATAAAGTTTTCATAAGTTATATGTGGTTTGTTTTGCTTAGCACAAATTCTTTCACCCGGGCAGAGGCCTCAAGAGCTTTGCGACATTCGTCCAAAGTAAACTCAGGATAGTCACCCGGATAGCGAGTTTCGACATAATAACCATTCAGAAAACGAAGCTCTTCGTGAACATCCTTTATGTTCGGTTCTAATTCAAGAAGGAGGGTTTCTAGTTCGAGAAGGTCGTGGACTTTTGGGAATGGTTGTCTGCGGAATACGAGCAAACCCTTGAGGAGCTTTTCTGCCATCTGCTGGAAGTGAAAACAGGCGGGTGCCGGGAAGCGCTCTCCTTCAAGAATTTTCTCTCCTGCAAATTCGTCTTCTTCTGCCTTCTCGATCCATTCTCGATATCCATTATTTGGTTCATCGGGCATATAAAACTTTGCCTTTGGTTAAAATATCATTTATGAAAAAATCACCCATCTTTTTTCTTTTTTCTACCTGTTTGGGTTCGTACACAATGAGATCTAAGGGGAAAAGACGTGGGAATAATGCTCCGTCAATCTCCCGCGCTAAGACCCTGGTGTTTTCGGTGTTCTTTATGATAAATAAGTCTACATCACTATCTGGCCCTGGCTTTCCCCAAGCCCAAGACCCGAAAAGAATGATCTTTTCGGGTTGGAATTCCTTCACAATCTTTTGGGTTACTTCTTGAATTTTCTCTTCGGTTGCTGTACGATCCATAGCCATCTATATTATACCATCAAATCAAGGGAGTACAAATGTCCAAACAAAAACGCAACTTCATAATCTATTTCTTCGGAGGCCTTGCTGTTATTCTCGTCCTCGTCTGGACTGCGGTTTTTTCGCAGGCGAGTCAGGCCCAGGGCGGGCTACTGGAAGTAACCTTTTTCGACGTCGGTCAAGGTGATAGCATCTTGACACTTGTCACACAATATATACCTTTGTATTCAGGGTAGAATTGGATAATTTGGTGGAGATGAGGAGAAAAATAATAGCAAGGAATAGGTGGGGAAATAAAAAAGCCAAGCGGTAGCTGGCTTGCGGGACACCTCGTAATTTTCTAGACCCCTGACTTTTTTAAAAGCAAACCTCTGACTTTCTTGAAGATGAAATAGATGAGGCAGGAGAGGAAATACCAGTAGACTAGTCCGTAAGGAATGAGGACTAATATATTATTTATGAATTTAGCACTTGCCATAACCCCTGGAATAGCGGCAAACACCCAGAATAGCCAGAGTATGGTAGAGGGTAGCAAGAATCTTCCTTCTGTTGCCCAACCCAAAGCTCCAGTCACAATTGAAAAAACAGAGATAGTAACCCAAATTCCAACCTTCCACCTATTCGGTTTGAGAAATTCTTTGATGGTGTTCATATTTCAATAATACCACTATTTATTGCTGACGACTCTTCCATCTTTTATACGATAGATACATAGACTTCCTTCCATTACACACTGTGGGTCAAGTTCATTTACTAATGACACAGAGATCTCGTATGTCTGCCCATTTGAAGTATATTCATAAAAGGAATCTGGGAAAAGAAGAGGAATGTCCCAACTCTGATATCCTGCTTCTTCGAGGATTTTTAAGTCTTCTTCTGTTTTGGGATACGAACCCTTGTCATGAAAATATAAATCTAAGCTTCTCGCAATTGTTCTTGCCCTATGCTTTATTCCTTCAGACTTAGACAACGAAAATTTCTCTATGGACGCATCACCAAATTTAAATGTCCCGAGCATGGTTTTAAAAACACCGAGCGACTCCTTCTCGGTAGCGCCACTATATACATAACTTAGATTATACAATTTCTGATTGCGCTTAACCGAAATTCGAGTGGATTTACTCCCTTGAGGCGCTTCCGTTGTAGGGCTGATATTACTATTAATGCGTATCGCTTCTTCGCCACGAAAAATTATATCGTCCACGGTGACTGTTATCAGTTTTTTGTATTCTGGGGGCAAAGGCGCGGGCAAAACTTCCTTTAGTGTTCCTTCAAATGGACTTGCCGTTATAACCAGCCTGTTTCCCTCTTGTGCTTTTCCCGTTGTTGATGGTGACCAGATTTCGATAGAGGCAGGAATTTCTAAATCACCCAGCTGATAAACTACCGTATACCAATCGGGAGGATATTCTATAGAAAAACCATCGAATTCATTAATATACTTCTTCCAGCCATCCCTAGAAGCCATTTCTTCCGTGACTGTTTCTTGCGGTGACAATATTTGTTCCACCCGTTGACGTAATAAATACCAACCCCCAATTATAAGGATTACTACAACTACTATCCAAATTATAATTTTATTGCCCATATCTTTATTCTAGCATATATATAACATATGCCTAAACAAAAACGCAATTTCATAATCTACTTTTTCGGAGGTCTTGTTGTAATTCTTGTTTTGGTTTGGTCCGCGGTCTTTTCTCAAACAGGCCAGGCCCAAGACGGGCTTCTCGAAGTCACCTTTTTCGACGTCGGTCAGGGGGACGCGATTTTTATCGAAACGCCGGGCGGGAGGCAAATCTTGATTGATGGGGGGCCGGACAACAGCGTGTTACGTAAGCTTGCCGAGGAAATGCCGTTTTATGATAGAAGCATTGATATCGTTATTGCTACCCATCCTGACGCAGATCATATTACTGGGTTAATAGATGTTTTGGAGAAGTATGACGTCGGTTTGGTTATTGACTCCGGAGATTTTAAAGGGACGGGTGTATTTCAAGAATATTCAAGTGTTCTCAAAGATAAAAACTATCGCTACAAAAAAGCGATCGTTGGAGACAAAATCAAGATAGGCGAAGATATCATATTAGAGATATTAAATCCTGGAGAAGAGCTTTATGAGAAATCAAACAATAATTCTGTTGTGATCCGGATGGATTATAGCGACGCCTCTTTTCTTTTTACGGGAGATGCTGAGCGGTTGGTTGAACATAGGCTTATTCAAGGCGGGTGGGATATTGACGTAGATGTGATGCAGGTGGCTCACCATGGAAGCAAAACCTCGAGCAGCCAATTATTTCTTGAGAATGTCAGTCCTGATCTGGCAGTGATTTCTGTTGGCGAGAATAATCGATACAGGCATCCGTTTCCGGCAGTTTTGGAGAATTTAGACAAATATGGTATAAAGGTTTTAAGAACAGATACTGATGGAGACATCGGATTTGTAAGTGATGGGGAAGAAATAATAGTTCAATAACCGATTTAAATTTCTAATTTCTAAACAAAATGAAAGACGAATTAAAAGAACGTACCGTAGTGCTCCTTAAGCCCGACACCGTTCAACGGGGTCTTGTGGGTGAAGTGCTTTCGCGTTTTGAGAAGGCGGGCCTTAAAATTGTTGCCATGAAAATGGTGTGGGTGGATGAGGAGATGCTCGTCAAGCACTATCCTGATGACAGAACCGAATTTTTAAAGGGGATGGGAGAAAAAACTCTTAAAACTTATGAAGAATACGGTAAAGATCCCGGCGAGCTGATTGGAACGAAAGATCCATTAGAAATTGGAAAACTGGTGAATTCCTGGAATATAGAGTTTTTAAAATCCGGCCCTATCGTTGCCTTGTTGCTTGAGGGACATAATGCAATAGACAATGTGCGACAGGGTGTGGGAAATACTCTTCCAACATTTGCCTCACCGGGGACCGTTCGAGGAGATTATTCTACTGATTCGCCCATTATGGCCAACCGGCAAAAGCGCGCGGTAAAGAATTTAATTCACGCTTCAGGCAACAAAGAAGAAGCAAAATACGAAGAGGAACTTTGGTTTCACAAAGAGGAGATATATGAATATAAACGGGCTGACGAGGAAGCAATGTTTTAAGGGCTTGGCCCAAGAGCACGAGGCGTGAGCCGAAGTGCGATTGGTAACAAAACCTTAACCGAGCACTCAACGCGTTGAGTGCTCGGTGCTCAATTTTATAGCTACTCGCTACGCTCGTAGACAAAATTGGCATGGAAGTATTCGACTTCACCTTTAATATCTGGGCTATTCCGTCATTTGTGGGTTTGGTAGTGAACTTGGTTCTTGCCATATTGATTTTGCGGCAGGGCTCACAAAATTCCGCGAATCGTTGGTTTGCGCTTTTTCTTTTTTCTCTTGCTCTTTGGGGCGTGGCCGAGTTAATGGGAAGGATAAGTGCAACTGCCGCTGCAGAGCAATTCTGGGCAAAACTTGGTCCTCCTGGTTGGGTGTTTATGTCGCCCATTTTTTTTACGTTTACTCTCATTTTTGCGAGAAAAGAGAAACTTCTTAATTATCCCTGGTTTCCTGTCGTGGTATTTTTACCGGGGCTCGTCTTTTTGTTTCTTGTTTGGAACACAGAACTTATTGTACTTAACGATCCTGCGAAAGCCATTCCAACTTATTACGGATGGGACGAAGATCCCGGCAGATTTTTCTGGTTATTTATAATTTGGCTAGAATTCTTTTTTGTGAGTTCGCTTGTTCTTCTGTTTAAATATTTCCGTCGACTCGAGGACCAAATAAAGAGACGTCAAACATTAATCATTATGTTTGGTCTACTTGTCCCCCTTGTTATCGGAAGCGCGACCGATGCTATTTTGCCCATATTTAAGGTAACCATTATTGAAACTGCCGTGTTCTTTACAACGGTCATGGCAATTATTGTAAGTTACGGAATTATGAAGTATAAGCTCTTTATCGTAAGCCCCACCACAGCATTTTATAATATCTTGAACACGATGACCGAAGGTCTGCTCGTGCTTAACAGAGATTACTATATTGATATGGCGAACAAGGCCATTCAGCAAATGTTGGGGTATCATGAGGACGAACTAGTGGGGAAACACGTAGAGAAAATAGTTACTGACGGGAAAAACATCGAAACGTTTCGAAAGAAGGGTCTCGAACCCCTTAAAAGCGGAACAATGGTGAGAAATTTTGAGACCACATTTTTAACAAAAGACGCAAAAGTAATTCCGGTAAACTTTTCCGCATCTCCCATAGTAAGCAAGGGCGAAAAACTTACAGGAATAGTGGTGGTGGTAAGCGACGTGACGCAAACCAAAAAACTTGTTCAAAAACTAGAGAAAGCCGTTCAAGAGCTCCAGCTTTCAAAATATGAGCTCGAGAGAAAGATGGGAAGCCTGCTTCAAAAGCAATAAAAAGACCCCTCGGCGCTCTCTCTAGTATTTCGGCAAATATTCCAGGTGGGTGTCCGCACTGTGAGACCACGGCCTCACAAAATATAAGACTCCCGGAATAAACTATTTGACCCAAAAACTATGAGAAAGACTTATCTAAGGGGTCTTTTTTATTATATCATATGTCGTGGGGAGCTATCAACCCCGTTAGAAGTAAGCCACCCGAGGGTGGCTTACTTCTAACGGGGTCAACTGTTTGTATCATGTGTGATCATTTCGAGGAGTGCGGCGGTGGCCCACGCTTGCGGGTGGCAAGCACGGCGCAGATAGGGCTTTGCGATTTTATCGTTTTTTACTACATAGTATTCAGGAAGATACCCTATTTCCTGGAACGCTTTAATGAGAGCCTGTTTTATTTTCTGAGCTTTAGTAGTATATCCTTTATCCTTAAGTCCTTTATAAATAATCCAGTTATCATGCGGCCAGATCGAACCGAGATGGTAGCTTAATTCGTTAAAGTTTTTGTCCTTAGTAGAGAGTGTTCGAATTCCGTATGGCGTCCACATGTCAGGCGAAAAAAGACGCCTCACAAGCTTTTGTTCTTTTTCGCGCGAGGAGATAATGCCGGTAAAAAGTAAATGCCCCTGGTTTGATGAACTACTTTTGTTTTTTTTCTTATGTTTGTCAAGTGCCAGGATATAACGTGAACCGTCCCAAAAGACGCTATCAAACTTCTGTTTTAAATTTTGAGCCCGTTTGTTAAGCTCTCTTGCAAGTTGTGATTCTCCTTCAAGAGTCGCGAGTTCGCTTCCTGCTTCAAGCGCCCGATAGGCATATCCCTGGATTTCAACGAGTGCCACAGGGGCTTCAATACGGAGGTGGTTTTCCGTCGCGTCGCGCCAACCCTGATGGTAGAGGCCCGCAGGATTTTTTCGTTCATACTCAATAAAACCGTCTTGATCCGCATCCCCATATTCATAGATCCACCGGGTAGCTTTTTTTATGTTGGGCCAAAGCTTTTTTATGAACTTCTCGTCATGCGTATGCATTAAGTAGTCATGCGCAAGAATAACAAACCACAACGTACTGTCTGCGCTTCCATAATACGGAAACCCCCAGCTATTAAAATGTTCAAATTTGTGCTGCCATGTGTAGATTTCATCTGGAGACCGATACTCGTGAAGAATTCTTCCCGGCTCTTCTTCTTTTTTATGGTTGATGCGTTTCCCCTGATATGTTGCGAGATTGGTGAGAGTCGCTCTTGTGAATCCGGGATCGTATTCGAGAAGCTGCCATGCGGAAATGAGCGCGTCGCGCCCAAACAGGGTTTTGAAATGAGGATATCCCGCCCAAAGATAGCCTTGGGGAGAGGTGAGTCTTTTGAGGTCGCGCACCAGATGGTGTTTCATGTTTTTCAGGAGTTGATTTTGCTTCTTTTTGTTCACAGGACACATATGATATACTTATCGTAGGGTAGGGCCCTAAAGTCCTAGAGTTCCAAACCATGACAGACGCGTTCGCATTCAATATATACGTCATTCCGTCACTGTTTGCCCTTCTGGTTATCGTAGGGTTTATTGTATATGTATATTCGAAAAACCCGTACAGCCTGTTAAATAAATTGTTTATTGTATTTTTAGTTTTTGTAGCGATATGGGCAGTATCTGAAGTGGTAAACACCCTTACCACTTCACCGGCGGTTGTAGAGCTTTCCTTGCGAGTCGGAGCAATTGGATGGATTTTTATTGGTCCCGCCTTTTTATTATTTGTCCTGACGTTTGTTCGGCAGGAACGTTTGGCGAAAAACTTTTGGCTTCTTTTAGGGCTTGCAGGCGTTTCTCTTGCCATTCTCTTTCTGGCATGGCGAAGCAATTTTATAGTTACCTACGACCTTGAGCGGCTGGCGTGGGGGTGGCAGGCCCCTCCGGGGAAATATTTTCCTCTTTTTGGACTTTGGATAACGTTTCTCTTTCTCTTTGCGTTTTACCATGTGCTTCGATATTATCTCAAGGCTAAGGTAAAAGAAGAAAGGAGTCAAGCCATCCTCATCTTCCTTGCTATTCTTCCCTCTTTTATTTTTGGCATGGTGAGCCAGGTGGTATACCCGATCTTTTTCGAGAGCCACTCTGCACTACTTGAAGCGGTTGTCTTCCCGTTTACTTCGCTTTCCCTTGCGTTGTTTTTAGGCATTGCAATTATTAAATATAAGCTTTTTATCATATCGCCGTCACTCGTAATCCCCAATATTATTAATACCATGTCGGAAGCCCTTATTGTGTTTAACCCGTCATTATATATTGAGATGGTTAACAAGACCACACTCGATCTTCTGGGGTATCATTCTTCGGATGAGCTCGTAGGGAAAAAGGTGGAAAACATTATTGTAGGGGGGAATGTGTGGGATACGTTTATGAGTCGGGGAATTGAGCCGCTTCGCAGGAAGAAGGAAGTAAAGAACCTCGAGCTTAAATTCCTGACAAAAGACGGGAGGGAAATTCCGGTAAACTTTTCTGCTTCATCCGTCAAGAGTCCGGAAGGGGAGCTCACGGGCATTGTGTCTCTTGCATACGATATTGAAGACAGGAAAAAACTTATTCGAAGCCTTGAACAAAAACTTGCTCAACTCAAAGATGCGAAAATCAACCTTGAACGATCTTTGGGCGAGAAACTTTAACCATGCCGCTCCTCTACACTACCTTTTCTTCTGTTCTCAATATTCATTTCCAGCCCTGGGCCCTTCCTTCTCTTTTTGCGGTCTTGATTAATACGGGACTTGTCATTTTTATCTGGAAGAAATCTTCACGAGACATTGCAAGTAAAATATATATCCTAAGCTTACTCGGAGTGATTATTTGGGGAATAGGTGAATTCTTTGAACGATCAAGCGTCACCCACGAAGCCGCGGTATTCTGGGGAGATGTGGGGGTGGTAGGCCCCGTGTTTGTAGGGGTACTGTTTTTTACCTTTACCCTCATTCTCATTGAACGGGGGATACTGTTTGAGAATATCTTTGCCCTTCTTCTTTTATATACTCCTTCTGTCGCCTTTTTATTTTTGATCTGGAATACTGACTTGATTATTCGTAATACGCTGGAACCGGTGTTTTGGGGATGGTTTCCTCACGTGGGCCCTTTCTATCTTGCATTTGTACTGTGGGTGGTAGGATTTTTTGTGCTTTCTTTTTTGCTCCTTCTGCGTTTTTATTTTCAAACTCAACAGCATCAGCAAAAGAAGCAAATCTCCCTTATTTTGTTCGGGATTTCTATTCCTCTTATCGGAGGTGCGGTTACCGACGGGATTTTCCCGTTTTTAGGAATTGGTTTGCCGGGGGTCGCCGTTGTCTTTACGACAATCTTTGCGGTAACGATTTCCTATGCCATTGTAAAATATAAGCTGTTTATTATTTCTCCCGCGCTTGCGCTTTCAACCGTTATGGACAGCATGTCAGAATCTCTTATAGTATTGAGTCGATCTTACCGGGTTGAGTTTGTGAATAGGCCCGCACTTGAAATGCTGGGGTATCGGGAAGAAGAAATCCTTGGCGAAGGGCTAAAGAAAATAATTGCTCCGGGCAAGGTGTGGCAGGAGTGTAAGAAATATTTCCTTAATATGTCGGGGCGGGGCAAGAGAGAGGTTATCCATCACGAAAGCGAGCTTCTGTCAAAAGAAAAGAAAAAAATTCCTGTACGGTTTTCCGTTTCATCCTTGAAAGGCCCCGGTGGAGAGGTCATTGGAATCGTTATGCTTGCATTTGACATCACCCAGCAAAAAAAGCTTGTGTCTGATTTACGCAGCGCCACAAGGGAGCTTCAGATAGTGCGATATAACCTGGAAAAGCAATTAAGCAGGGTAGAAGAAGTCTAGGGCTGGAACCATGAATAAAACACGGCGACATGTGTCGCCGTGTTTTACATTTTGCGTGAGCCCCGTCTTTATATGGTTGATAAAAAACCCAATACTTGTGTAAGTCGGTTTTCAGGGAAAAGGTGTTCTGGCTTTACTTCTAGAAATTTTAATTTTAATTTTTTTGCTATCTTCCTTTTCTGTTTAACTAATTCTGTGTATCTTTTGTGTTCTCCTTCTAATCCAAAAAACTCAATAAAATGGTTACTTATCACAAAATCACATGTCAAACGCGGATAAGAAGGATAGGGAACATGTATATCATGTTCGATCTTTCTTGCGAAAAACCAATCATCAATTATTTTTTCAGCGAGCGAATCACATTTATGTCCATCGTTAGCAATGTATTTTTTGGCAAACATAACAGGATTTGGTTCGAATCCTGCAGCTTTGATGGCTTTATTCCAAGAACCAAATCGGAGCCGCGCCGCCTTATAATTAAAGAACTCCTTCTTTAATGGAATTCTTTCTTCTCTCCCATGAAACTCTTTTATTTTTTTGATAATTTGTTCTTTTGTAATTCTTGGAGTTTTTGAAACTCTTAGGCGGCATGCGTCTGAACAATATTTATTTTCTCCAGAGTATTGTTTACTGCATAGACCACAAGTTTTAACCTTTCGTCTCAGGGGGTTAGTAATAATAGCCGCACAAGAATGAGAACAAAAACAAATTCCAGATAAAGGGACTTCCTTGAGCCGCCTTTCAAAAATCTTATTACAATTAAGGTTTCCACATTTTAGAGTTTTTTGTTTGTTCTTAGCCAAGGAATGACACGTTAAAGAGCAATACTGTTTCCAGCCAAACTTTTTGGCTTCATTAATCCGTCCGGAAGTCCTAAAAAATTCCTTTTCACAAAATGCACAATTAATTTTACATAGTTTCATAAAATGTATCTGGTTGCACTGTTCCTGGTTCCATGTCTTCATTCTACCACGAAAACAGCCACCCGATAAAGAGCAGCTGTTTTGTTGATTGTCGACGCATCTTGGCCTCTCGAATCTCGTCCTATCTGGCTGGCCCCCTTGGACAAGTTCAGAACCCTAGATTGGGTTAGAATTCGGACAGAGTTAGAGGAATTAGCAGTAGCCTTGTAGGCCTTTTGTTAAGGAGATTTTTTTTTGCTCCGCATCTTCGCGAAGAACGACAAAATAATAAAAACTAACACCGTATAAGACAGCCAGATAGCTACAAGCTCTATTAAATCTGGAACGGATTCTCCACCAATAATTCCCAGGAATACCAACCACAACGGTATGGCAGGAAGAACTAATATACTATCTGAGCCAGGGCCGTAAAATACAAAAATAGCTATTAAAATAGCTATTAATCCAGCAATGACAAGATTGACAATAAGCTTTTTCATAGTTCAATAATAACAAAAATACGAGTCTTAAGCCAAGTTAAAGAAATTTTTAAGATAAATGTATTGACTGGGCTGACTGGATCTCGAATCTAAAGCTAATTCCCCGACTCGGGCCGACTGGATTTGAACCAGCGATCTCTCGCACCCCATGCGAGCGCCCTAAGCCACTAGGCCACGGCCCGAGTCGGGGAATTAGTTATTTGCGTACCTTATACATCGTCTTTATGCATTTCGTACACGCCTTTACCCGTTTTCCATTGGGAAGACGAGCCCATTGTAGATTGGGATATTTTCTTTTTTTTGAGGTAGGGTTATAATGACCACGAAGCAGTTTTCGCGTTACTGCAACCATAGAACCCTTCCCGCAGATTTGGCATGTTCTGGACATATCGTTAACCATTCTAACACCATAACAATTTTATTTCAATGGAATTGCTTGTAGTACAATTTGCAGTGCTTATTATGTCGGTGGTGATCCATGAGGTATGTCATGGTTTTGCTGCGCT
>JAHCSD010000047.1 GCA_018609185.1 Patescibacteria group bacterium | reverse complement strand
CGGGTATTTTTTTTACCACTTGATTCATGAGGTCGCGGTCGCGCCAAATACCTTTTTTTGATATGGATTTTGTGGTACCGATTCGTACACGAACGAAGTCTTTTGTTTTGAGCGCCCGCATGACCGATTCTACTCCTTTGTGTCCTCCCGAGTTTCTGTTTTTAACCATTTTAATTTTTCCGAGCCCGATATCCGCATCGTCATGAAGAACGATAACGTTTTCGGGTTTTACCTTGTATGATTTGACGAGCGCATCTGCTGCCTTCCCCGATTTATTCATAAAGGTTTCAGGAAGCGCCACTACTACCTTTTCTTTATCTATCTTTCCTTCTGTAACAAGGCTTTGAAATTTCTCGTTCAGTTCAAAGTCGGGAAGTTTTGCTTCTTTTTGAATTTTTTGTGCCGACATCCTTCCGAGATTGTGAAAGGTATTCTCGTATTCTTCGCCTGGATTACCCAAACCTATCACCAAGTACATCGTTTCTGCGTCTATCTGCTTGGTATCTGCGTCTTTCTGCTTTTATCGTGATAGAAGCAGATTCACGCTGATAGCAACGCAGACTAACGCTGATTATTTTCTATTAAATTTTTAATAAACTCTTGTATCTCCGTATAGTTCTCAACTCCGGCACGGGGAATCAGCACCGAGGCTCGTTCTCCTCCTAATATTTCGGATGAGGAAACCAGGAGGCTGTCTTTTTCGAACGCGTCGATTGATCGAAATACCAGATCTTTTTCGGAAAAATCGCGTTGGCGGGTCCAAAGATATGTAATCTCTTCCGGTGTTAAGTTGGTCTTAAGGCCTCCTTTAAATGATTCTAACACACTAAAGATAGTTTTAAGATCAAAGAGAGGGTGAAGGCCGGAAATTTTATTCCTGATTGCATGTGCCATCCGCTGTTGTCGTCCGATACGCTCGATGTCTCCTTTGGGAGTATGCCGGGTACGAATGTATTGTGAAGCTGTTTTTCCGTCAAGGTGCTGCCAGCCTTGTTCAACTCGAAACGTCGTATACGCGCCCTCAGGCGTGGGGAAACGCGTATCATTAATATCTTCTTCGACATAAATTGTGACTCCGCCGAGCGCGTCAACCACTTGTTCGAACGATGCAAGGTCGAGGATAATGATACGCGTGAGTGAAAACCCCACAATGTCTTCTGCCTTGTCTTTTATAAAACTTGCTGCCCCCGACCCATTATGATCAAGCCCAATGCGGTAGAGCGCATTGATTTTAGTGTAGGATTTCGATTCTGGTATTTGTACCAAAAGGTCCCGAGGAAGAGAAATTGCAACAGCTTTTCCTTGACTGAGATCGAGACGCATGACCAGAATACTGTCGGTAAGATAGGGCGAGATGTGTCCTTCTCCCGCAACCCCCAACACGAGCAGAGTGAGGACATCGTTTTCTAGAACACTACTCGCCTGATCCCGAACATTCGTGGACCCAATGTATTCATTCGCGCCAATATAGGTAAAGGAAAGCTGCAAGAGCGGCGTTGCTATCGCCGATTTAATATTTCCCGTTCCTAAATCAGGAAGACGAGGGACCGGAAAAGAGAATTCCTGGCCAAGATCAGGAAGAAGGAAGATAGTGAAAAGAACAAGGATAAGAACAACGCTTATTAAAAAGCCCCCGCCACTTTTCTGTGGTTGGTCATCCATAGTTTTATGATAACAGAAAACTTGTCCTGAAGAAAATTCTTTGGTATAATTATTTTGTCCAAGAGCACAAGCCCGAGGGGCGACGTGCGATTGGCCCACAAAATCATTACCCCATTAGATAGAGCTCGCAAGCTCGCTCATCTAACGGGGTGCTCAATCTTGCAGCCAATCGAGCTGCACTGACACTTGCTCTTTTGGGCAAGATTGGCATGAAGTTTTTCAGACAAGTTGGCGATTTCGTTAAAATCGTTGTTATCTCGCTTCTTATCATTATCCCCATTCGTTATTTTGTTGCGCAGCCGTTTTTTGTACGGGGATCAAGTATGGACCCCACGTTTAAAAACGGAGAATATCTTATAATTGATGAATTGAGCTACCGGTTTCACGATGTCGCGCGGGGAGACGTGATCGTGTTTCGCTTTCCCTTGAATCCTTCCCAGTTTTACATTAAACGTGTGGTGGGGCTGTCCGGCGAGACCGTAAAGGTACAAGGGGGCCAGGTACAAATTTATGCGGAGTCGGGGGAGGAGATACCGCTTGACGAGTCAAGTTATCTTTCGAGTACCCATACCGCGGGAGATATTGAGATTGTCTTGGACGAGGGTGAACACTTTGTGCTGGGGGATAACCGGAATGCCTCGTCAGACTCGAGACGCTGGGGAGCGCTCAAAGAAAATTTTATTGTAGGGAAAGTATTTTTACGCGCATGGCCCGTTGACAGGTTTATGGTGTATTAAGGGCTTGGCCCGCGAGGACGAGCCGGTGGGGCGAAGTCTGAGCGGATGCCAAACCTTAACCCCGTTAGATGAGCGAGCTTACGAGCTCTATCTAACGGGGTGCTCAATTTTCTAACATCTCAGCTGCATTCTCCGGATTTGCTTCGCTGAGAAAATTGGCATGGCTAAAAGAAAAAAAGGTACACAACTTCCTCCGGGAGTTCATGATATTTTGCCGGAAGAGCAGAGATATTGGGAGAGGGTACGGAGTGTCTCGTCTGGTCTTGGGTTCAGGAGAATTGACACCCCGATTTTTGAATTCGCCGATCTTTTTATGAAGAGCGTGGGTGCTGCAAGCGATATTGTTGAGAAACAGATGTATTCTTTTCGTACGAAGGGAGGCGACAAGCTTGTGCTTCGTCCGGAGGAAACCGCACCGGTCGCGCGCGCCTATATCGTTCACGGTATGCATACCCTTCCTCAGCCGGTAAAACTGTACTACGAGGGGCCCATGTTTCGGTACGAGAGTCCCCAGAAAGGAAGATATCGCCAGTTCCATCAGTATGGAGTCGAGGTGCTCGGAGGGGAGAGTCCAATTGTTGAAGCACAAATTATCCAGCTTTTTTTCCGGATGTTCCAGGCATTGAAAATCAAGGTCTTGGTAGAAATCAACAGCATCGGGTGTAAGCAATGCCGGCCAATTTACAAAAAAATTCTCTCTACCTATTATCGTTCCCGATCCCGCCAAGTCTGTGCTGACTGCCGTAAGAGAAGCGGAAAAAACATATTGAGGGTGCTCGACTGTAAAGAAGAAAAGTGTCAGATGATCAAACAGGGGGCACCCCCCATTGTTGATCATCTTTGTGACGCATGTAGAAATCACTTCAAAATGTTCCTTGAATATGTTGAAGAACTCGACTTGCCATTTGTGATTAATCACTATTTGGTTCGAGGGCTGGACTATTACTCGAGGACCGTATTCGAGTTTCTGCCCGAAAATATTGACAAGGAAGAAGCTTCTAGGGCCCAAGTTGCTCTGGGTGGCGGAGGAAGGTATGACTATCTGGTGGAGCTCTTGGGCGGGCGGCCGACGCCTGCCGCGGGTGCGGCTCTCGGGATAGAACGGCTTATAGCATACATGAAGCAGAGTAACATCGAAATTGAAAGCAAGACAAAGCCCCGTGTATTTCTTATTCAATTGGGGGAGGTCGCGAAGAAAAAGAGCCTTAAGGTGTTCGACGAATTTATAAAAAATAAAATTTCCATAACCGAATCGTTCGGAAAGGAAAGCATCGACCCTCAGTTGAGCCTTGCAAATAAACTGGGGGTAGCATATGCTTTAATATTGGGCCACAAGGAGGCGCTGGAGGAGACGATCATTATCCGGGATATGAAGACAGGAACCCAGCGAACGGTTCCCTTGAGCGACGTAGTGAAGGAAGTGAAGAAGGGGTTACGAGGTTAGTAATTATGAGCTGTTTATTTTGTCAAATTGCAAACAAGGAGAAAGAATCTGATGAAGTGTTTGAAGACGATCAGTTTTTTGTGTTTAAGGATATAAATCCCAAGACGCGTATTCACGTGTTAATCATTCCCAAGCGTCACATTGAGTCGGTAAATCATATGGACGAGGAAGACGTGGAGCTCGTAGGTACGTTATTTCTTACGGCAAAGCGTATGGCAGAGCAGTTGGGAGTCGCAGATTCCGGATACCGTCTCGAGATCAATGTAGGACGCGGCGGAGGGCAGATAATTGATCATTTGCACGTCCATTTAATGGCAGATTAGATTATGGCTATTGAGGTAAAACGAAAAGACAGAGAAACTATGGGAGCGTTTGTGCGTAGATTTTCTCGTACCGTTCAGCAAAGCGGTATTTTGCTTCGCGCGCGCGAAATACGCTTCTATAGGAAACCCAAAAATAGAAACCAAAGGAGGAAGGCGGCATTGAGGAGGAATGAGTTGCGAGAGCACTATAAAGAACTTAAGAAGCTCGGGAAAACAAAATAAGGACCATGAAGCTTAAGGAGCAAATTCAAAGTGATGCGACCAAAGCCCTGAAAGAAAAGGACGAGCTTCGGACATCTGCTTTGCGTATGTTGCTTTCTGCGATCAATAATAAGGAAATTGAAAAGAAAAAGAAGGAAGAAGGGTTAACTGAAGAGGAGGTGGTGGAGGTTGTTTCATCTGAATTGAAAAAAAGAAAAGATGCTGAAAAGCAATTTCGAGATGCGGGAAGAACAGATCTCGCAGATAAAGAAAAGAAAGAACAAGAGATTCTTTCGGGGTATATGCCCGAGCAAATGTCGGAGGAGGAGGTGAGGAAATTGGCTGAAGGTGCCGTAAAAAAAGTTGGGGCTGAAACCCAAAGCGATTTTGGGAAAGTGATGGGAGCGCTTATGCCGCAGGTTAAGGGAAAGGCAGATGGCGAGATGGTTTCGAGGGTGGTTCGAGAGTTGTTAGGCGAAAACGAATAGAGGTTTTCATTTTCGCGCCTCTATTTTATTGCTTCCTCAATGTACCCAACGCCAACCCGAAGAAAATGAAAACCTCTATTCGTTTTCTTGGAGAAGAAGATGACGCTTTTTGCCCCGAACACAGTTGAGGGGCAACCCTGAGCTTGTCGAATGGGTCAACACCTCTACCCCTCGCTTCTTAAAAAGAAAAAAGCCAGACCCGTGGAGCCTGACTCTATTGGTTACTGGCTTTATAGACCGTTTACTAGCTAAATAAGAAGAGAGATGTATATAGTATTACAACAGCGATGCCAAGGACTGTAGAAAAGTAATCTTTCTTACTAAAAAGATAAACAGTGGGGATAAGAAATAAAAGTGCTCCAAGAAGCCAAAAGATAGTAATGCCAGCAACAACAGCAGTTAAAGCAAACGCCAATCCTAACAGTGCAAAGATCATAGGAACGTGCTTCATTCTTACTTTAACCTCCTCTCAAAGAACTACCGCCATTTTACCAATTGAGAGAAAGAAGTCAACCCTTCGACTGTGCTCAGGGTAAATAGTATTCGCATCATTCGCGTGAATTCGTATATTAGCGTCGCTACATGATAAATATCAAAAATTTAACCCAGTCAAAGGTTGATGACGATTCCGTAAAAAACGTGCTAGTGAAGGCTGCGGAAGTTATGGGAGTAAAAAGTAAAGAGGTTGCGGTCGTGCTCGTGGGGGAGAATAGGATAAGGAATTTGAATAAGAAATATCGCGGGAAGAATCGGGTGACGGATGTGCTGTCGTTTGGGGCGGATGGTGGCAAGGAAGAGTTGGGAGACATTGTGATTTGTGTGCCGCGTGTAAAAAAGCAGGCGAAGCAAAAAGGGCACTCATTCAAAAAAGAATTAACAATATTATTGGTTCATGGGCTCTTGCATTTAATGGGATATGATCATGAGAAAGACAAGGATGTGGAGGAGATGGAAGGCCTAGAGAAAAAAATTTTCAGGGCTTTGTCCAAGAAGCCGAGTCCCAAGGACGAAGGCTGATTGGGGACAAAACCTTACCCCGTTAGATGAGCGAGCTTACGAGCT
>JAHCSD010000046.1 GCA_018609185.1 Patescibacteria group bacterium | reverse complement strand
CCGATCTTGAAAGATGGTAAGGTAAAATGCCCTAGGTGCAAACAGGATATTGAGCTCCCCGTGAGCCTTTCTGGTTTGCCCGAAGGCAAATGGCGATGTCCAGAGTGCCGAGCGCACGGGTTTAAGAGTCGTCATGTACTTGCTGTTGACCGCAAGGTCAAATGCCGCTGGTGTAAAGAAGATCAGAATTCTCTAGTTTTAGTACAAAGGGAGAAGAAAGTGACCAAGAAAAAGCAGGAGAAGGAAGTTAAGTTTTCTTGTCGCGAGGCGCGTCTTGTGTTGAAGGTAATGAAGACTGGCAAAGAATATGAAGTTATGACTTCCGAGGAAAAGGCCGCATGCAGACACTATGCATCTTGTAATTCTTGTAAGAAGTTGGGGTTGAGTAGAATAGTTTCCTGGGAAATGAGTTGTAAAGAGGCTCTCGAGACGTGGGCCACAAGGCCAGGTCCGCTTTATCTGGGGCTTGTCCAAACCGTAAAAGAGCAGCTTGCGCTTGAGCATGTGTGGGGAAGACTCGTTGAAGGGGTCGAGGATACGTTCTGGGCCCGTGTGGGTCATTTCGAAATTTGTCAGGTAGAGCATACCTGTAGGAGACTATGGCAATATTGGAAGAACGCTGGGCTAAGTATGTTTAACGACGGTGAGGGCTCGACAGCGGGAGAAATTCCTTTCTTGATAGAAGTATTTATTGATAAAGGGTTTCCTTTAAAGAAACTTCTCGAGATACAGAAACAAAGGGTTGAGACCCTGCTTAAGGCAATGCAGAATAATGACCCCGTTTCTGTGGGTTATGGTGAAGTCGGGTATATTGTTTGCGAGATCGAAGCAAACGTGAAAAGCCTACAAGATTGGACAATCAAATCCACACCTGGCCTAGCTGAGAAATAAACTGAAGTTTAAGTATAAAAGCGGCTTTCAAAAGCCGCTTTTTAATTGAAGTAAACGAAAATTACTGTTATAGTAGAAGTCAGAATGACTTCAAAAGAGATCAGGAAAACATTTTTGGAATTTTTTAGAGAGCGAGGACACACGGTCGTGCCCTCGTCTTCTTTGTTGCCTGATGATCCTTCAGTACTTTTGACGTCTGCCGGTATGCAGCAGTTTAAACCCTATTTTACGGGAGAGGCAGATCCCGATAAGGATTTTGGAGGGCATCGCGCGGCATCAGTCCAAAAATCATTTCGTACGTCAGACATTGATGAGGTGGGAGACGAAAGCCATCTTACGTTTTTTGAGATGCTCGGGAATTTTTCGTTTGGGCCCGTGGGTGCAGATGATCCAAACGATAGTGGGAAGGAGGGGTATTACAAAAAAGCTGCCATTTATTGGGCTTGGGAGTTTTTAAGTGAAACGTGCAAAGTGAAAAGCGAGAAGCTATACGTGACGATTTTTGGTGGGGAAGGGGACATGCCCAAAGACGAGGAGTCATATAAGATCTGGCAGGAGCTTGGCATTCCCAAAGAAAAAATCTTTTTCTTTGGACGGAAGGAGAATTTCTGGGGGCCTACGGGAGACGAAGGGCCATGTGGTCCCACCACAGAAATCCATTACGATATAAAGGGAACCCCGTGCGAGAAAAACGCCAAATGTGTCCCTAATTGCGAATGCGGACGATTTATCGAGGTTTGGAACCTTGTGTTCAACGAATATTATCAAGAGAAAGACGAGTCGCTAAAACCTCTTTCGCTTAAAGGGGTTGATACGGGCATGGGGCTTGAACGACTTGTCACCATTCTTCAGGGGAAGTCCAATATTTTTTCCACCGATCTTTTTATGCCGATTATTCTCGAAATTAAACGCCAGATGGGAGGCGCGAGTGGAAAAAAGAGGGATAAGGCATTTGAGAGTCTTTTTACTCCCGGAGTTGGACTTGCCGAAGACATGGAAAAACTAAAAGAAAAAGCCGAACTCGCGCGCACCCTTCGTATATTGAGTGATCACATGCGAGGCGCGGCATTTTTGATGGCTGATGGCGTTCTTCCTTCTAATTTGGGGGAGGGATATATTTTAAGGAGACTCATGCGCCGGTCTATTCGACTTGCCAAGACCCTTCGGCTTGAGCGGACATTTTATGCTCCCGTGCTTAATAAGATAATTGAAGGATACGGGGCGGTCTATTCGGAGCTCTCAAAGAATGAGGCGGATATCATCACGGTATTTCAAAAAGAAGAAGAGAAATTTGCGCAAAGCCTTGAAAAAGGTCTTAAAGAGTTAAATAAGTCGCTCGATAAAGCCATTTCTCAGCATCACGATTTTTTTCCAGGAATATATGCGTTTAATTTGTACGAGACTTTTGGAATTCCGTATGAAGTAATCGAAGACTTGGCTGCCAGTAAGGGGATGCAAGTTTCAAGAGAAGAATTCGAAAAAGAATTTGAAAAACATCAGGAGCTTTCCCGTAAGGGTCAAGAGAAAAAATTTGGAGGCCACGGTCTTGTTCTTGATACCGGGGAATTAAAAGCCGCGACTCCCGAAGAAGTGGAAATAGTAACAAGTCTTCATACCGCCACGCACTTAGTTCATTCCGCGCTTCGGAGTGTGCTTGGGGATCATGTAAAGCAAATGGGTTCAGATATTACGGCAGAAAGGCTTCGGTTTGATTTCTCCCACCCCCAAAAAATGACGCCGGAAGAAATTAAGAAAGTAGAGGATTTGGTGAACGAAAAAATCAAATCAGATCTTGCGGTAACCAAAGAGGTGGTGCCGTATGAAAAAGCGATTGCATCAGGTGCCCTCGCATTTTTCAAAGCAAAATATCCGCCCGAAGTGAATGTATATTCTATAAATAATTTTTCACGCGAAGTCTGCGGCGGTCCGCATGTGGAGCACACAAGCATCCTTGGCAAGTTTCGTATTGTGAAAGAAGAGTCTTCAAGCGCGGGCGTTCGAAGAATCCGAGCGGTTTTGGAAGAAAGTGAGGAGTAGAGGCCCTGAAAAGACGCGGTCGAAATCCCCAGCGTGGATTTCGACCGCGTCTTTTTGGGGCCTATGCCGGAACTCTCACACCCATCTTCTCTGGGCTGAAGAGAGAATTTCATGGGGGCTTGTGTGTTTGCCCCAATCTCCCAAATCTTTTATAATATCTATGTGAGTCCGAAGTTGCCCAAGTTTAGTCTTCCGAAAATAGCATTCCCGAAAAAGACCAAGACCGGTTTTTTAGTTTTGGATATCGGGACTGAAGCGGTGAAGGCGGTTTTGTTTCAGCTTACCAAGGAAGGAATCGAAGCCCATGGATTCGCGCGGGAACCCCACAACGTGGGCGATGTTCAACGGGGGGGGGTTACAGATTTTGCAGGCGTCCTGACAACTGTCGAGAGAGCAATTGCCAGCGTTGAAAAGGTCTCGGGAATCCAAAGCGAAGAAGTCATTGTGGTTATGGGGAACGATTTTCTGAACGCTCTCCCTGTAGTATTTCAGGAACGAAGAGTAAACCCGAAACTGAAGATAAACGAGGTAGAACTCAAAAACATTTTTCATAAAATTTACGCAAAGTCACTTGAAAAAATACGAGCCCACTTTCTTCAGGAGGGCTTGCAAATGAGCCACGAGCTCAAGATTGTAGATGCCTACATTCAGGACGTTAAGATCGACGGATACGACATAGACGATCCATTGGGGCTCGACGGAAAAGTGATCAGTTTTAATGTGTTTTATTCATTCCTTTTTCCGTCTTCTCAGGAAATTCTTAATCAACTTGCCTCCATCCTAAAGAAACGAATACGCGAGATATATACCCCGTCATTTTCTGTCTCAGCCGTCTTGAGGAAGGATTTGTATCCGCTCTCCGATTTTATTACCATTGATATTGGGGGGGCGGTGACCGAGATTGCACTCACCCGTAAAGGGATGGTTGCTGGCACCAAGAATTTTCAGGTCGGAGGGCACACTATAACCCAGCGTATTGCCGGAGATCTCGGAATCGGCTTTTGGGAGGCAGAAGATATCAAGCTCGCTTATTCCAATAAAAAACTCAGTTCCTATGTTTCAAAAAAAATTAAAGATACGGTGAAGCGCGATGTGGATCTTTGGCGTTCGGGCTTGGAACTTGCCCTAAAAGAAATCTCGTTTCTTAATATTTTACCCGGGGATCTCTTTGTGTATGGCGCGGCAAGCGGGTTTGTAGATTTTAGCGACGTTCTCCATAAAACAGATTTATATAGACAGCTGCCCTTTTCCGGAAAACCCAAGTTTAATTTCCTCGATGCACGTTCTATAAAAGGACTCACGTTTTCTTCTCCGGGTGATGCTTCTTCTACCGATATTGTTCCGTATGTTGCGTGTCGAATGTTTAAAGACAGGATGAAACGATCCCACCTGCAGGATATTTTTGAGACTATTATTCGTGTCATGCAAAAGTAAGGGCTTGGCCCGCGAAGACGAGTCCGAAAGGCGAAGTCTGAGCGGTTGCCAAACCTTACCCCGTTAGATGAGCGAGCTTGCGAGCTCTATCTAACGGGGTGCTCAATTTACTAACCTCGCTCCGCTTCGGAGAAAATTAGCATGAATCTAAACGTAAATAAAATCTCACGACGAGTTATCACGATTGAACCCGGTCAGGATATCACGGGCATTATTGATGAGATTCGTGATACGAAAGAGCTCCAGGTATATCTGTATATTCCTCATGGTTCCCGGCCGTTCGAGAATGCACTTAACTTGCGGCTTTTGAAAAATGAAAGCGCGGCCCTTGAAAAAGAAGTAATACTTGTCTCAAACGACGCTCAAATCCACAAAGCCGCAAAAAAAGCAGAACTTCCCGTTTCATTGACGCTCCCCCCGGGGGTCTCTTCTCGTTTGCCTTCCGCCGGGGAATCTCAAGAATCAGATGCCCCCAATCCCGTTCTCTATGGGTCTAAAATGTTCGATATTATCCCACCCGGTATAAAAGAAGATGTTTCACATGTGCCCTCAGGGGTTTCCTACCCCGAAACCGAGGAAGACGTGGAGGAGGATCAGCCAGAAGAGGAAGAAACGAAAGAGGAGACATCTTTTCAGGAGCCCGTAATGGACGAAACCGCCGCCCCGACCGGAGTCGGGGCGAGCCTCCCGCCAAGGGCGGGGGAAGAATCTCAAGAAGTCGAGGAAGATGAAGAGAAAAAGGACGAAGAATATCATGAGGGAACGTTGCGCAAGTCGGGAATAAGCTTTTTCTGGTTTTTCAATATATTAAATACGGCGGGCTCCTCAGGGCTTGCGCTAGCCAAAAACAGCATGTTTTTTGTGGGTGGCCTGGTGTTCCTGGTCGGAATTGCGGGGTTTGTATATTTTATATTACCTAAAGCAGAGGTGAAACTCGAGCCCAAAAAAGACCTCCTTACCTTTGACATTGCGGTTTATGCGAATACCCAAACCACACGCGTTGATTTTTCAAACAATACGATTCCCGGCGAGCTCCTTGAGAGTTCAGTGGAACTCGCTGAAAATTTTATATCTTCCGGCCGCGAGGTACGCGAAGAAAAGGCACGGGGGAACATAATTGTGTATAATGAGTTTAGTTCCTCTATCCAAACCCTTGTTGAAAACACCCGATTTATTTCTCAGGACGGGAAGCTTTTTAGAAGCGTCAAGACGGTCGTGGTACCGGGCGCGAGTATCGAAGAAGGGAAGATAGTTCCCTCAAGTATTGAGATTGAAGTGGTGGGCGCGGAAGCCGGTGAAGACTACAATGTAGGGCCATCAACATTTTCTATCCCCGGCTTTAAGGGGACCCCCAAATATACCGCCTTTTATGGGAAGTCTTCGGGCTCCATCGAAGGAGGGTTTATTGGAGAGGTAGAGGTAGTGACGGAAGAGGATATCGAGAGCGCCAATGAAATATTTAGACAGGCACTTCTAGAAAAGGTTCGTGAGGATTTCCGCAACAAAACTCCTCAGGACTTTATTCTTCTGGACGATGCGGTCGAGGAAGAAATAACCGAGCTGGTTTCCGATAAAGAGGCGGGGGATGTGGCAAAGTCATTTACGCTTTCCGGGAAGGCACGGGTGATTGGGTTTGTGTTTGATGCAAATGATGTTTCCCTTCTTATTGAGGAAACCATTCAGGGAAGGATGTCTCCGGAAAAAGAACTTCTTGCTGATACAAAAAAATTGGTATATAAGGAGGTAGAGATTGACGTAGAGGCAGAGGAGATGACGCT
>JAHCSD010000045.1 GCA_018609185.1 Patescibacteria group bacterium | reverse complement strand
GTGTGCTCTTCCGATCTGTACCTCTTAAGGCAAGATGTAAGGCGAGCAACCCCCCGACGCTAAAGAGAACCAAACGCGAATTCATGTCTAAGCCCGATGCATGTTCTGCATCGAGGCCGCCTTCTTCCTCATCCTCTCCGCCGGGAAGAGAGTAGGACGAAAATACTAAATCAGAAAAATCGAGAACCTTGCCGATGTCATCAACCTTCGAGATATTGATCGAGTGCCCTCTCTCTCCAAAATAAGCCTGGAATAAGCTTTCGCTCGTCCTGTTAGCAGTATTAACCACAATAAGGTGAAGGCCAATCCCCGCAAGCTCTGTTTCGACAAAAGTACTCACAAGCTTCCCGGTTGAATAGATCATGTCAGAGATGATTAGAATGGATCGCTCTTTAGCATCCGGAAAATCTCTTTCAAGAACATCGACCGCAAATACCACCGCCTCAAATAACTTCGTTCCCGAACTAATCTCCCCAAAGGAATTCTTGTTCGAGAGTTCTTCGGCAAGCGCATCATCCAAGAGCACGCTTCTATCGTCAAACCCAACGGGCACCCGTGCATAGTAGATTCCGTTTGAGAATACCACGAGGCCAATTTTCCAAGAGGGATGCGTAGTTTCTACAACCATCACAAATGCCTGGCGTGCAAGCTGATATAGCTCGGGACGCAAAGAAAATTTAACGTTCGCAAGCGAAATCTTTTGTTTCATGCTGCCCGAAACATCCACTAGTATAAGCGTAACCGGGCTTTCTTCTTCTTTTATAATTGGTGCAGGAAAAAATACACTCGGGTTAAATTTCTGGGAGATATCGACGAACAAAAATCCAAAGAGCCCCAAAAGGGTGATGACGCTTCCCATGACCAACAATCTATCTTTTGTCCCCCAGGGATTCAGCACACGAAAAAATTTCGTAAATGCGTACGGAACCCCTTCCTTTTTCCGGAAGAATACCGGAACAAGAAGGAGAAAAATCCCTGCGAAAAACAAGAGAATAAAGGGGGAGGTGAGATATTCTTTTAAGACTTCGACGTCTATCATCCCGCTCCCCCTTCTTCAATATCTATAATTGTTTCTAACAAGGTCCATACTCGTCCTATCGCTTCTCGTGTGGGCAATTCAGGGCTATATGCTTCCTCGCACACCCGAATAACTTTTTCTACGTGACTGGAGAGTTGTCCGCCAATCAATAGCGCGGTTCCGGTCATGAGGTCAACACCATGTTTCTTAAATACAAACACGCCGAGAGCAAGATATACTTCCTGGAGAAATTCCCGCGGGTTCATATCTTCGATTTGACCAAATCTTTCTTTAAGTATCCTGATGGCTGAACGAAACTCTTCTGTTGCCGGATCGGATACTTTTCTCCGTCCCGTAAACACCTTGAAAGCCAGAGTTGCTACTCCGACAACGATTCCTACGAGTCCCATTATGACTCCACCTCCTATAAGGATGGCACTTGCGGTTCGTGGTACGCTTATGGCTTCTGCCGGCTTCATGCCACGAAGATCGGTAAGCTCGGGGTTGTAGATAAACACCGTGGGGATTTTCTTCCCTTGAGGGCTCACCTGCAGGGTAACTCGCGGCCCGTTCCCGATATCAACTTCCAGGGGAATATAAGGAAGGTTATATTCCTCCCCCGGGAGACATGTCACGCATTGCACGGTATAGATGGCGACTACGACATCTAAAATACTGGACGAAGAAACAGGTGCCCCTTCGATACGAACAGAACGTATCTCAAAGGGATCAAGAGAAACGTCTTTGAGCGAACTAGAAATTACACTGACCTCGTCCGAAACATAGGTCGCAACAAGCACAATTTCAAATTCTTCCCCGATAGCGACCGCGTCCAGACTCGCCCGTATTTCTGCGCGTATTCGTGGCTCATCTAATAGTATGTCTCGTGGGAAAAAGTATGTTCTGAGCAATGGAGAAGGATCCGGGTCTTGGGAAACTAATTGAGATAATGCGGTAACACTTGCATATCCGAATACCCATACAGTCGCGAAAAGAATAAGGCCAAAAATAAATTTCTTCATTGGTGTCTCCTTGAACGACGAAGTTGAAAGAATTCAGACAAGCGCTCGTATGCCTCTTCAGCTTCGGGAGAATCGACCAGCATGACATCGGTATCAAACCGTTGCAGGGTCTCGATTGTTCGCGCGAGATCCTCTTGCATTTCCCTGTTCAGGCGCTCGACGCGCTTCGGGGTAAGCCACACACGGTTGGTCTTCCCGTCAAAGTTTTTGAACGAGAATTCACCTCGCAGTGAAGGGAAAGCAATCTCTAGGGGATCACGAATGACGACAGCTATAGAGTCATAGTGATCCGAAAGGATTCGAAACTCCTCTGTATCAATCTCTTCAGAAAAATCTGAAAGAATAAAGACCACACTGTGCCGCGGCAGATGCTCAAGAATAAAGTCTGCGTATTCGGTAAAGTCAGTTTCGTGCCCCGAAGCCGCAAAATCGTAGTCGAGCAGCCACTCTAAAATGTCGTCTAAGTGATCCCAACCGGTCCGGATGGTAGAGAAATATTGAGTATCGCCATTCGATCCAAAAAACCCAAACGGAATACTGGAACGCGCGGCCAGCGAACCTACAAGACCCGTGAAAAGATCAATCATTCCGGGCTTTAGATGAAACCCCATGGACGGAGACAGATCAAGCGCCACAAGAATTTTCAGGTCTTTGAGCGCGATATTCTCCCGAACCATATAAGAATTTGTTTTTGCTACCAGTGGCCAGTAAATCTTTCTGAAGTCGTCTTCGGGCTGATATTTTCGGATTTCGGAAAAATCTTCTCCTTCACCACGAAAAATGCTTTCCCAGTTTCCCGGGAAAGCATTAATTACCCTGAACCGGGTCTCGAATTCCAGTCGGCGTTTTTCAACATATTTTGATCTAGTCATATCCTCGCACCTCGTTCAATACCCCAGAGATGAGCTTTCTGATTAGTTTACTCGGGTTTCTGTCCGAAGGTTGCTTCACAAGAATCATTCTATGAGAAAGTACATCGTGTGCCACAGAAAGAATGTCGCGGGGCACTACGTGTGTCCGCCTGTCCAAGAAAGCGGAGACACGGGCGGCTTCAACAAGCCTCATTGAAGCACGGGGAGACGCTCCTAATTTTACAAGTTCCTGAAGAGCTTCGTTTTCTTCGGGGCGCGTCATTTTTGTAATGTGAGTCGCAAAATCCACAATGGAAGAATCCACATAAATAGTCTTCATGAACTGGATAATCTCGACAAATTCCTGAGAAGACATGACTGTATCGACGTTCTCTTCACCCTCAATCGACTGCTTCTCTACAATCTCTTTTTCCTCTTCAAATGTTGGGTATCCCACCTCAACCTTCATCATGAACCGGTCTTTTTCGGGTTCAATCAAGGGATACACTCCTTCTTGGTCGATTGGATTCATGGTAGCAATAACAAAAAATGGTTCGGGGAGTAGAAATGAATCATCCTCCAGGCTAACCTCTTGGTCGCCTTTTATTTCTTCAATAAGCTCGAGAGTTACCAACCTCTCCTGCATGGGCTGCAGGATCGCAGCTTTTGCCTTAGGAGTCGATCTGTTAATTTCGTCAAACAAAAGAAAGTTCGTGAAAATGGGACCCTTTTTTAATGTCCATGTGTTAGTTCCGGGAATCATCATGGGAAATCCGACAATATCGCGGGGAAGCAGGTCAGAGGCTCCTTGAATACGCTTAAATTGAGCATCGATGACCTTCGCCAGCACCATACCAAATTTTGTTTTTCCGGTCCCCGGGACACCTACAACAAGAAGGTGTTCTCCGGCAAACAAGCAAATAAGTCCAGCTCGAATAAGATGTTTCTGACCAACAATAACTCTTTGGATTTGGGATTCGATTGCGGAAACCTTTTCAATATATTCAGAAAATCTATCATCTTGAACCATTTCAACCACCTCGTAGGATTTCTAGGGTTATGAAGTTTTCAAAAAACAGGATTACAGTAAAAGCTACCATGTACGGTAGCTTTTTGTCAATCGATGGTCGATTACCTGAAATTTTCTTCTACTTCTTTTTTTTGGACGGGCTTTTTTCTTTTTTGATTATGGGCTTTTTAACTTTAACTTTTTTAGCAGAAGGTCCTTGCTTCTGTTTAATTTCCTCGGCGGGCCCGATTGCCACTTCCTTAATTTTTTCTGCCTCTCGGGCTTCTTTCGGTAAAAACCTTAAACGAAGCTCTTGAATTTGCTGCTCCTGCTCTTTTATATCAAACACTTCCCGGCGAATCCGGGCTTTTTCTCTCCGTATATGTTTTCGAATACCTCTAGGCAATCTCTTCATTAGCTTCCTAGCTTTCTAGCTTTCTAGGCTTTAGTAGTTCCTAGAGCCTAGGGCCTAAAAAGCTAAAAGCTAGTTTAGCCCTTAACAACCGCAAGTGGCTTCAATCTCGCCACTTTTTTGGCAATACCTGCATTGTGAACAACATTAACCACACTGTCAACGTCTTTATAGGCAATCGGCGCCTCTTCCGCAAGCCCTCGCCACGAACCGCCGCGCACTACAATACCTTGCGCTTCAAGGTCTTTTTTGAGCGTTTCTCCTCGTACCACCTTGAGCGCCGCGTGACGACTCATAGTCCTTCCCGCCCCGTGGCACGAACTCCCGAATGCTTCCTTCATGCCTTGTTCCGACCCCACCAATACATGAGAGCTCGTTCCCATACTTCCCGGAATCAACACGGGCTGCCCTACTTCGCGATATGCCTCGGGAACTTCGGGATGATTCGGCCCGAACGATCGTGTCGCCCCCTTACGATGAACTACAAGACGCACGGGCTTCTTTCCTTCCTCTATTTCATATTCTTCAAGTTTCACGAGATTATGTACCACATCATAAAGCACGGAGAGTGATCCACCGTTCTCCCCCATTACTTTCTTCCACGCCCCTCGGACAAAATGCGTTATCATCTGCCGATTGGCCATGGCAAAATTTGCCCCGCACTTCATTGCTTTAAAATATCTCTGACCTTCCGGGGAATTAAATGGCGCGCATGCCAACTCCCGGTCCGGAAGCTTAATTCCGTATTTAGGCATGACCTGCATCATGAGCCGAATATAGTCAGTTGCTACCTGATGCCCAAACCCCCGAGACCCCGTATGGACCATAATGCATACTTGATCTTTGGAGAGCCCAAAAGATTTTGCAACTTCTAAATCATATATTTCATCCACACGTTGAACTTCCACGAAGTGGTTCCCCGCGCCGAGTGTCCCCAATTGATCGCGCCCGCGGTTTTTGGCATGAGAACTTATGAGGCTTGGATCGCCTCCTTCTAACACACCATTTGATTCTTGATGCCCTAGGTCATCTTGTTCCCCATATCCAGACTCAACCAACTGCTGTGCTCCACCAAGAAGTACCTTATCAAGATCCGGATCTTTTAATCTTAGGGGCCCTCCTCTGCCTACACCCGAGGGCACATCCCGCTGAAGTTGCGTTGCAAAGTCTTCAAGTTTATTTTTAACATCCTCAACGCTTAGATTTGATTTTAATAATCGGACACCGCAGGAAATATCATAACCGCAAGCTCCGGGCGAAATAATACCATCTTCTTCGGGATCGGTCGCAAACACACCCCCGATCGGCGCTCCATAGCCTTCGTGCACGTCAGGCATGACAATCGCATACTTTCTAATCCCTGGAAGGGTAGTCATGTTTACCAGCTGGGCCATACTTTCATCCCGAAAAATATCTTTCAACATTTTCTCATCAGCATAAATCCGCGCAGGAACTTGCATATCCTTCCGAAAACTCTTTGGAATCTCCCAAAGATAATCGTGGATTTTTTTGAGATCGTTAAATGTCATAAATTATGTCTACTTGATATAATCCGTCCTTATTCTTTTTTATCTCCGCCCCATGGTACGTAACCGCTTTTATGTCTTCTCCAAACGAATCTGCTCTTTTACCGATTATTTCGCCGTCAAGTTCAATATCGCTAAACTTGGGAAATTTTGCATCCCCATACACTTCCCTGTTCACTTGTGCCAAATACAACACCTCGCTCAAAAAATCCACCAACAGTGTATCAATATCTTGCGAAGTAATTTTAATGGTTCTATTTACTACTGCCTCGTGTCTCGAGTCTGTTGTCGGCTGCATAGCAGCCGACATACCTTTCATCATATTCA
>JAHCSD010000044.1 GCA_018609185.1 Patescibacteria group bacterium | reverse complement strand
CCGTGGATTCTTACCTTCCACTCGAAAAGCTCGCTTGTGGTGAAACCGTATGTGAAGGGATACTTCCCTACTCCGTTAGGGATTCCCATGCTGCGATTTATGTATTTTGCGAACTAGTGTGATACCAATATACGAATGCATACGAGAATGATACTAATAAAGCCTCGAGATTTCTCGAGGCTTTTTCAATAGCTGGAGGTCGGACCTCCAAACATTAACGATTGAAGTTGACATATTAATACTAATGCTAGTAGTATAGACTATCAACCCTGTTTCTTGAAAACTTAACCCCGTTAGAAGTCGCGAACGCGCGTTCGCGTTCTACTTCTAACGGGGTGAATATCGATCAACCCAGGAATTTCTAGTATCGGAGGTGAACGAATGTTCTCGAAAAAGCTCTTTACGATATGTGGTGTATTCGTGCTCGCAGTGTTTCTTTTTACTGCTTGTTCTGGCGGGGGTGGCGGCGGTTCAACGCCCGTTTCAACACCGCCTATAACTTCCAGTTCTGATCCTTTTTGCAAGGCTCGCGAAACTAAAGATGTAGACTTTTCCGTACTTAACAACGTGGTATCGATCATCCAACGAGAATCGGTATTTCGTGACATCGCGTCTGACGAAGAACGATTGATGCGGGGTGCGCTTGATCGCGTCTTTGCCTTCCTTGCAACATCCACCCCCAGTTGGGCTCGGGATATTGTCGAACAGGAGATAACACGCGCAAATACCTTCAATGACTCTCCCGATTTTTCCGTCTTAAATAACGTATTTAATGAACTAGCCAAGGACCCGCGCTATCGAGACCTTAATGACCCAGATCAAAAAGAAGCGCTTCTGAAAGCTTCGGTCGAAGGAATCATCGAGACTCTTGAGGACCCGTTTGCGTCTTACGCAACCGCAGAGGAATATGCGTTGGGGCGTCTGAATTTCTCCGGCACCTACCGAGGAATGGGAGTGAGTCTCGGACGCAACTTCAAGAGTGAAATTACTATTGACCGCGTAGAGAGGGGATCTGCGGCAGAAAAAGGCGGGCTTGAAACAGGAGACGTGATTATTGCGGTTGACGGAAAGTCAACTGCGAAATGCACGGTCAACCAGTTTATCATTGAGATCAAAACCCGAAGCAACCCCAAGCTTGAGATGAAAATCCGAAGAAACAATGAAGAAAAAGATATCACCGTCACCATGGAAGACATAAAGCCGCGGGACGTTATTTCCTGCCCCGGGTTTGAGCTTCCAGATAAGAGAGGCATAAGCACACAGGATCTCGCCTACGCATGTCCATTCCTTGATCGCGATGGAAACCCCGTAACTGACATTGCATATATCAAAATTAAACACTTCACCTCGCCCGCACATGAAGATTTTACCAAGATTCTCAAGAACCTTGACCAAGAAAACCTCAAGGGTATCATTATTGACTTGCGGGATAACCCCGGCGGCGGATTGAGAGAGATTAGAGAAGAAGTTGACTATTTCCTTCAGGGACCAAAGACGATTCTCATCGAACGAAGCGAGTTCAGAAACAATACACCTTCAGGCGTAACAACCATACATACCTCAAACAAGATCGATCTCGTAGACCCGGCGCTTACGGTGGTAATCTTGGTCAACCAAAATAGTTTCTCGGGAGCCGAGCTTTTTCCTGCCGCACTCCGTGATAACGGCCGCGCAGTCATCATCTCTCGTGACGAGAGAACGGGCGGAAAAGGCACGATTAACCGGGTGTTTGAACTCAATGGCGGAAAAGATGGGGCACTCTACATCGCAGTCGCCATCTACCTGACTCCGAACGGTGATATGGTAGAGAAGCTCGACCTTGATAAAGATGGATACTTTGAAATCGGCGGCATCATGCCCGATATCAAGGTTGACTGGACTTCCCGCGACTTCATTGAAAACGGTCGAAATCCCAACTGGGACCCCACGCTTTTTGAGGCGATTGAGTTTATTAGGGGCGAATAGCTATGCGAGACGACCTTATACGTTATGCGATTGGACGCCTTCTCTTTTTACCGGTATTCCTTCTCATTGTTTCGTTCATGGTATTCTACATTGGCAGGTACGGACCCGGCGACCCGGTACTCATCCGCGCAGGTCCCAAAGCAACCGAGGAAACCGTAGAGCAAATTCGAGAGGAACTCGGGTTTGATAGGCCGGTATATGTACAATATGCCGACTATATGATTGGTCTTGTCCAGGGAGATCTTGGTGAGAGCATCAATGTCCAGCCAGGCAAAAGCGTAAAAGATCTTGTTATTCCGAGAATAAAGATCTCCGCGCCCATTACGCTTTCGGCTCTCGCTATTTCGTTCTCGATTGGAACTGTAGTGGGACTTATCGCGTCATTCAGGCGAAATACCTGGATGGATTCGGGTTTCATAGGAACGTTCCTTTTCTTCTCGTCCATTCCTTCGCTTATCATGGTCCAGTTCATGATCATGTTACTCGCGCTCAAGATGAATTTGGTTCCGGCAGGTTGGTCCGGGGACTGGCATAGCGTATACACGACAAACATGATTATCCCCGTTTTGACGATTTCTCTTATTTCAGTTGCGGGTGTTGCACGATTTGTGCGGGCGACCACGCTTGCGGTAATCGGCGAAAACTATGTGCGTACCGCAAAAGCCAAAGGGCTTCCTTCGTGGGTAGTTGCGACCCGTCATGTCTTGCGCAATGCGCTTCTGCCTCTCGTGACAGTAGTTGTGACTGCGGTATTCACCGCATTTGAAGGATCGCTCTTTGTGGAACGCATCTACGGTATTCCCGGCATGGGAGTGTTCATGGTTGATGCGGTATTTGCCCGCGAATACGACATCATAACCTCCATGACTGTAATCATCGCCATGCTTTCTGTAGTATCTTACATCGTTGCCGACATTCTTTATAAATCTATTGATCCCAGGGTTGATCTTACTAAAAAAATGTAAAGCCCTCTGTTTTTTCACAAAACTGGGGCTTTTTCATTAGTTGTCAATATGTGACGATCGTCATATATTGACAACTAAAATTTTCCTACAGATATATTGCGTTAAACCCTCTGGGCCCCTCTAAGATTGACTTCAGCTGAAATATCCGCTATAGTATAGTGTTCTTTACAAACAAGCGAGGTGGTAGAAATGTCTTTACTTGAAATAAAGGATCTTGTTGTTTCAGCGATAAAAAACAAAGAAGAAAAAGTTGATATTCTTAAGGGCGTGACATTTTCACTCGAAAAAAGAGAAGTTCTTGGAATCGTGGGGGAATCGGGTTCAGGCAAAACCATGACTGCACTTTCAATCATGGGGCTCTTGCCTGAACGGGTATATGTAACCAGTGGGAATATACTATTCTCGGGACAGGACCTTATTACCGCAAAAGAATCCGACATGCAAAAAATTCGCGGCAAAAAAATCTCAATGATTTTTCAAGATCCTCAAAGTTCTCTAAACCCTGTTATGTCGGTAGGAAATCAGATGCTTGAAATGTTTAACACGTTACTGCCCGATTTTGGAGGAAAACGAAAAAAACAAATTATTGAGATTTTACGGAAAATGGGCATCCCTGATCCTGAACGACGATACAATAGTTTTCCCCACGAACTTTCAGGTGGAATGAACCAACGCGTTATGATTGGTATGATGCTCATCAAAAAACCAAAGATCCTTATCGCGGATGAGCCAACCACTGCGCTCGATGTTACGATCGAAAAACGGATTCTTACGCGTCTCAAGGAACTGGTAGGAGAACTGGGAATTTCCCTGGTACTCATTACACATAACCTGGGGCTCGTCGCTGAACATTGCGATCGGGTCGTAGTTATGAATGAAGGACAAATAGTTGAGGCAGGAGACGTCTTTCAGATATTTGAAGCCCCTTCACACCCCTACACTCGAAAACTTCTCGATGAAGTCCCGAAAATCTAATACCGAACAAGGAGCATAACGGACATGCTACTCAAATGTGAGAATCTTAAAGTATACTTTCCGGTATATGGAGGAAAAATCTTCACACGAAAAATTGGAGACGTGAAAGCGGTTGACGGCGTAACGCTCGAAATTGAAAAGGGTACGACATTAGGACTTGTAGGTGAATCGGGCTGCGGGAAAACAACACTTGGCAAAACCATCTTGGGCCTTCAAAGACCGACTTCAGGAACAATATATTATGAAGGTAAACCGCTCATTTATGATGCACATGAGCGAAAGAAAAACGGCCTTGATCCAAAAGAAGGAAAAGTGCTGCGAAGAAAGATTCAGACCGCGTTTCAGGATCCTTCCCGCTCACTCAACCCTAGAATGAGCATTGGAGATGCGGTAGCGGAAGGGCTTGATATCCATAAACTTGGCGCCACTCGAGAAGAACGCGAAGAACGAGTTGTTGAACTCCTTCGACTTGTCGGGCTGGATCCTGACGCAAGGAAACGATTTCCTTCAGAATTTTCCGCAGGACAACGTCAACGTGTTGCGATTGCACGACATCTTGCGCCGGGTCCAGAATTTCTTGTTCTGGATGAACCGGTGTCTGCCCTTGACGTTTCAGTACAAGGCAAAATCCTCGAACTACTAAAGGATTTACAGCAAAAGCTTGGGCTTACGTATCTTTTTATATCTCATGACTTGGCTGTGGTGAAAAAAATTGCAAACACTGTCGCAGTGATGTACTTAGGAAAACTAGTCGAAGAGGGACCGGCTGCTAAAATCTACGAATCCCCCATGCATCCCTATACTAAAGCGCTGCTTGCCGCTGTCCCCATCCCCGACCCAAGACGTGCGCGCGAACGGCAAGATATACAAATCTCTGAAGAGATACCGAGCTCCGAAAACATCCCTTCGGGCTGCAGGTTTCATCCGAGATGCCCGATTGCCGAAACCCCGCTTTGCCAGGAACAAGAGCCTATTCTCGAAGAAAAAGCAGAAGGACAACTCGCTGCATGCCATTTGGTAAAGAATAACGAATCATGAATTAAGAATTATGGAAATTAAAAATCTCCGTCAGAACTGACGGAGATTTTACTTTTTACTCATTACTAATTATCTTCTATTTCTCCTGTGAGGAGGTCCAGGCCGGTTGCCTGTTTTACTGCATCAACAATGTCACTAAAACTTCTCGCAAGACCTTTCGAAGGACTGTTCGCAAAATATCCTATATTCAAAGCCACTAATTCAAAATGTCCATCGCGAAGCGCAAAGATCGGACCACCCGAGTCATTCGGCCCCGGGGAACCTTCGAACATAAATTGCGAGCCGTCGGAGACAAGAAAGCTTACGTGTGCCGTATTAAGGCTGACGGTTCCTCGAGGAAAATTCCCCACTTGGAAAAGGGCGTCCCCGGCAGATAATTCCGAGGCAGAACCTATGGGGAGCCCGCACCCCTCGGGAACGGGTGCCACAAGCTTTTTATCCGGGTTTCCTTCACGTTCAAGAATCATAACATCTTTGGCAAAATCGATATGGAACCCTTTGAGTGTTTCAAAATCATCTATCGTTCGAATGGGGTTATTTACCAGGAGAAACATACGGGTTGACCCAACAAGGGAAGAATCCTCAATACCCGCGACAAGCGGATTTAAAAGACTTGCACGGGTGACTACGTAAGTATCACAGAGAATCCCAAGGCCCGTAACTTCTCTTCCAATCACGTTACCTTCATGGTCAAAAAATAGAAATGAAACCGGACGAACCGAGGTCCCCAATTCATTCGTGTCGCGCCCCGTATAGTCAAGCAAACTATAGTCTTTGTCATAGAACCCGTCGGCAAGCACGTCATATATTTCATCTTTCGAATGGGTATGACTTTGGTCTGCGTAGTTAAGCTTCCCATACACGATACCCAATATTCCAACAAGAACACCAAGAACGAGAAGGCCCAGAAATGCTTTCTTCATTCAACGCTCCTTCCGCTTACATTATGAAAAGAACTTTAGGCTCTAGGACTCGAACAGAGTCCTAGAGCCTTACATCGTATCGTTGCATAATCTACCTACACGTGTCAAGCGGACAGTGTTCAATATCTGGAGGTTGAACCTCCTCGGGGAGGTTCAACCTCCCAAAATTGACGTTTCGTAATTCAAAGTTTTTGTGCTACAATATCTAGGGGTTCTGGACTCTAATCGCTATGGAACTCGAAAAACACGACAACAATAATTCCAAACGACTTTCGGTATGGGATTTTATCTCAATTGTTTCGCATCAGCTGCGAAACCCACTTGCCTCAACCAGGCTATCACTTGAGATGCTGCTTGAAAAAGAAC
>JAHCSD010000043.1 GCA_018609185.1 Patescibacteria group bacterium | reverse complement strand
GGCTGGTTTTTGGTTGGCCTTGACTTTTATTTTAAAATATGCTATAATAGCTTTATAGTATCATGTCGTTAGCAACTTGGTCACAAATTGTGTTTGTAGCCATATTGCCGCCGATATGGCGAGCATTGTTTACCCGATATGGGTAGAAAGGAGAAACGAGATGAGGTCAGGTGAATGGACACGAGGGATGTCCTTAGTCCTTGCGAGTGCTGTTGAGGCACTTGAGGTCAAGGAGGGGTCATCTCCGTTTTCAATCCTCAGAAGGTTTAGGGGGTTTAAGCCCAGGCCTGACACCAGCCAAAAGCTGGACAAGAAGGCCCATTGGAATAGCTGGCAATTATGTTTCGGACCAGCCGACCCCTACGTCTTCGACCTTACCGTCACGGTTTCGTTGCTGTGCGAAAACCACTCACAGTACGGTCACAGCTGGCGCCATCGTTCTGTGACCGTGGTCCAACCCAACGAGACACGACCAGGTGAGTATAACTACACGTACGAGAGCGAGCTTGAGAAGCCTCTGGCGTTTAGCTACGCTGACCACTGGTCGGTAGACAACTGAATATCGCTCAAGGAAAGAGCCAGTCACAATGACTGGCTCTTGCATTATTCAAAGAGGGAACTTACGGATTCGTCGTTGTGGATGCGCCTGATGGCTTCGGCAAAGAGGGGCGCGACTGAGACAACTTCTATTTTTCTGCCTAATTTGTTTGGGGGATGGTGGATAGTATCCGTTACGAACACTTTTTTGAGTCGTGACTTATTGATTCTTTCGACCGCTTTACCGGGGAGTACCCCGTGAGTCGCGCCAGCCGAGACGCTTTTTGCTCCCGCTTCAAGTAGCGCTTGCACCGCTTGAAGGGTCGTGGTACCCGTTGTAAACATGTCGTCAATAATAAGAGCATCCCTGTTTTTTACTTCTCCCACCAGGTTCATTACCTCGGTATCATCATCCCCGTGCCTTCTTTTGTCGATTACTGCAAGGGGAACGCCCAACTTATTGGCGTATGATTGGTTAAGCTTAGAAGCTCCCATATCGGGTGCGACAATCACAAGATTTTTGAGGTCTAACCCTTTGAAGGAGGGAAGGAATACTGATCGTCCGTACAGGTGATTCACGGGAATTTCGAAGAACCCTTGAATTTGGGCAGTGTGAAGGTCGATCGTAAGGATTCCGTTAGCCCCTGCTTCTTCGATAAGTTTTGCCATGAGTTTCGCGGTAATAGGAGTACGTGATTCATCCTTTCTGTCTTGCCGTCCATAGCCAAAATAAGGGATTACCGCGGTGATTCGCTGGGCGGCGGCTCGCTTTACGGCATCAAGCATGATAAAAAGTTCTATAACATTCTTTGCAGGCGAGTTGGTAGATTGGATAATAAACACATCAGCGCCCCGGATGTTTTTTTCATATTTTGCCCATGTTTCTCCGTCGGCAAAATCTTTAATGTGAAGTGCTTCTAGGGGTATCTTGAGCTCTTTAACTATTTTTTCCGCCAGGGGACGATTTGATCTTCCGCTAAAAATTTTGAGTCGATCCATGTGAACCTCCCAAAGATTTTGAAAAGAGCAGAACGTTTTATTATATCGATTTCGAAAAAGAAGTCAATGTTTCTTACAAATCAATCTCATACACCTTGAAACCACTCAAGACATATCCTTTATTTCGGGATTCGTCTACAAATATATCATTAAGATCGTTAAACTTCGGACTTTGATATTGATTAAGGATTTCCCCCCCCTTTGAGAGCTTGAGGACCGATGAATTGCCCCTGTTTATAATATAGATATATTTGAGGTCGCGTGAAGCCACCACATGCGCATCATAAATATCCACAGGGAGATTCCATCGCTGCGAAATCGTGCCATTCGCAAGCTCGAGAACATCACTCTCGCCGCCCGCTACATATATCGATCCATCAATCGCAAAAGATGGCGAGGAAGAAATACTAAGGGGTTCTTTAAGCCATTCGCCAACAAACGCGAGTCCAGTATCACTGAAACGATATTTCAGGATGATACCACCCGAACTCAAAAGATAGAGATAATCGTTATAGTAGCTCACGTCTGCCACTTCAAAGTCTTGAGGAATATTAGAGATATTGCCAATAAGTCTATGGGTTTCTCGTGCGGGGTCAAAAGCCCGGAGGCCCTCACCTGCAATATAGGAAAGAAAGATATTACGCGGGGCAAAAAATACTCCCGGGGCTTGTATCTCCCGGTTGGTTACCGGAAGGAAGATAAGTTTTTCTGCATCTCCTTTGCTATACATAGTTGCGGTTTCTCCGCTATACGCAAAGAATGTATTTCCCGAAATAAAGAAGTTCTGGGGGGACGCGCCAAGGTTGTTTTTGATCTCCCATACCAGCTCCGGATCCTCTATAATAATAGTTCCCAGCGCCTGGTCTTGAAGCTGATTCAGCGATTGCTCGAGACCCTGAATTTCTTGAGAGATCGAGGAGCCCATGCTTATTTTTGCAAGGAGAAGTTTTGCTTCGAGAATATTCTCTCCTGCCAAATCATTATCATGGAAGATAAGCGCATTTTCTGCAGTTTCCATTTTTGTCCGGATTTCATTTATAATTTCATTCGTATTTATCTTGGGTTCGTGATCGCGTAATCCATACCACGTTCCCAGAGTGAGCAGTAAAAGAACGGGGAAGATAAGAAGGGGGCGGATTTTTGGTAACGGCGGGCGGCGGGGAGAGACGGCGGGGGCACGGCGTGCAAACGATCGGGTAAATTGCGAAATTAAACGAAGGAGATCCGGTCTAAGGTTTAGGAGGGTCCCAAAGACGGAGAGCTTTGTGTGCACGGTACGAGCGGCATAAGAAGAAGGATGCGACAGGACCTGCGCAGCCTCTTGCGGTCTTTTTTGTATACGAATCGCAAGAGATGCAAATAATGCGTCGATGTTTGCGCGATTTTCCTCCAACAGCTTTTCTAGTTTCTTGACCGGAAACCCCTGGTATCGGTCAAGAATATGCCCAAGGTTTTCTACGGGGAAAATTTCAAGCAGCCCGGGGGTTGTCATAAGAACAACGTCACCCTCTTCAAGATTTCCGGAAAATACATTATTGAAACTTGTATGTTCTTCTTTCGTTTTCGTTCGTTTCGTTACTTCGTTTATTTTTCCTGAACGCAGGAGAAGGAGAGAAGGTTCTCCCAGCGTACTAAAGAAAAAGCCTCCTGCGTGTGCGAGACTTACAATAATATGGAGATTACCAAACCAGGTGTTCGTGGTTTGGTTTGCCATATTCTTTATCAAAATATTTGCTTGGGTGATCGCATCCTCAAAGGCGGCCTCAGCCGATTCACGTGATTCGGAATAAGCCTTACGCACAGAAGAAGCAAGAGAGTTGATAAGAAGTTCTCCGTCTTGACTCGGTGACGATATTTCGGCTATGATATAGAGATTGCTTTGTCTGTTCTTACGGGTTATGTTATGCGCGAATATCTTGGCAATTCTTCCATCGTCTCGAGAGTGCCAAATTAGTTGTTCTGTTCCCATATTGTATCTCGTCGAGCGATCCATGTACCCATGATAGCATAATAGGGGCTTTGTTCAAGGTTACGAGATACAGCCGAGATTATTTTGAGAACAAAACTGGTTTTATATTCTAACCCATTCGATAAACTCAGGGTTATCCTGAGCAATGTCGAAGGATAACAGCTCAATGTCACAAATACATATATTCGTTTCATTGAGACAATTGGCATGGATAAAACACTCGAACAACTTCTCGGTTCAAAAGCTCGAATTCGTGTTCTGCGACTCTTTTTTCATAGCCCGAAAGAGTTTTTTGCGTTGAAGGAACTCACCACAAAGACAAAACTCCGTCAGCCACTCGTGCGAAAAGAACTCACCGCCCTTAAACAGATAGGATTTTTACAGACAAAGTTTGTGACAATTGGAAAGAATCGAAGGCGGGCCTCCGCCTCGCCGAAGCGGGTTTTGGCCACGCGAAGACGAGAGCTTTGGGGTGCAAATCAAGAATTTCCTCTTTGGAACGAGCTTCGAGCACTCGTCCTGAAGTCTTCAGACGGCCTGCTTTCCGGCATCACGTCAGAAATTAAGAAGCTGGGAGCCGTGAAACTCGCAGTACTTGGCGGGGTGTTTGTGGATCAGGCGAATGCGCGAGCCGATATGTTAATTGTTTTAGGAAGGCCGTCGCAAAGAAAGCTCAATAATTTTATCAGTAATCTTGAAGCAGAAAGCGGAAGGGAAATAAATTGTGTGGTGGTTACCCCAGCCGAGTTTAAATATCGGTACAGCCTGTACGACCGCGTGGTGCGCGACATGTTGTCTTCTAAAAATGTACGCGTGATCAATAAGCTTACCCTATAGTATTTGTGGGCATGCCGGGCGTATAGCTCAACTGGCCAGAGCGCTACGTTCACATCGTAGAGGTTTCCCGTTCGAGTCGGGATACGCCCACCGAGATTTATTCAAGAGTTAATGTAACGAAGCCTTGCTTCGTTACATTGTAAATAAGTGGCAGAAAGAAAAACACAATTCGCAAATGGAGAAGTATATCATATCGTAATGCGGGCCATTGACGGGATTGAACTTTTTCCTGATAAGCAAGACTATCTTAGAATGATTCACGACCTCTTCGAGTTCAATGATGTAAATCCTGCTACTTCAACGTTTCGAGTAACCTCTCGCCGAAGCAGAGACAATGTAACGAAGCAAGGCTTCGTTACATTGTCGAGAATACAGATACAGGAAAGAAAAACAAGGGAGTTACTCGTAGAAATTTTCGCATTTTGTCTAATGCCTAACCACGTTCATTTATTATTAAAACAGTTTCGAAAGAATGGTATCAGTAAATTTATGCAGAAATTTGGCGGTTATGCTCTCTACTATAACGGTAAATACGGAAGAAAAGGACATCTTTTTCAGGACAAATTTAAGGAAGTGCATATTGAAGATGATAGGCAGCTCAGAACTGCGTTCGTGTATATCCACACAAATCCTGTAGCGCTCATTTTTCCTGGCTGGAAAGAAAAAGGGATAACAAGCGTGAAAAAGGCAGCAACATTCATTGAAAAGTATAGATGGTCAAGCTACTCGGATTATCTGGGGAAGAAAAACTTTCCATCTGTAACAAGCAGGGAATTTATGAAACAAGTTATGGGAGAACCGAAAGATTGTCGAGATTTCGTGAACGATTGGCTGAAATTTAAACGGGAATTAGCAGACCTTGACTATGTGGGGATAGAATGACAATGCATCGTGGCAAGGCCACGATGCATACTCATCCACGGCGGGGTGGCTACACAATTTAGTACCCGCCTCTGGCGGAGTATCTTTTATATCTACTGAGATATCTCAGTAGAATGAAACCAAGTTCGACCAAGTCAGACTTGGTTTGACTTGGTTGAGTGGCTCGTCCTGAGTGCCTGTCCCGAGCGAAGTCGAGGGGTAGTCGAAGGGTTGTTTTTATGACATGTTTTTGTGTAAACGCTTGACAAAATAACCTTAGCGTAATACAATACTCTGTTCGGTAAGATTTAGTTCCTTGAAAGGAGGTGAAATGTGCCAATCGGAGTAGTTATTGGACTATTCGTAGGCCTACCCATCTATTTGTTAATCGGCCTTGTTGTGGGAACCATCTATTTCAATCGGTGGCGTCCGATAGACAATCTAACAGACCTTGTCTTTGGTATCTTTTTTGCTTTCGTTGCTGCTGTTTTATGGCCAGGATATCTAGTCTATGTGGGAATGGTCTTGGGTTTGGAACAACTAGGGAATAATTTATTCAAAACGCAATAGAACAAAGACAAAAGCGGCAACTAACACGGTGCCGCTTTTCTTTTACGCCAAAATCAAGCATTTTGAGCCAAAACTAACTGCCCTTCTTCGCATCCTCATTCGCCAAGGCTTCGGACGGACACAGTAAAGCTACGAAAGGGCAAGCATCTGTTTGTAACAGTTTTCGAGAAAAACAACCTGATTTTGACTTATTTTCTGCGATAATGTTCTTAGGTGTTCCAATCCACAGAATAACTGGCTTTGGCCAGTTTTTTTATTTTGGATTAATGATATAATGTAACTATGGATAATCCAAAACTTTTAATTATTTTATTCGTTTTAATTTTATTCGTCGCTGCTTTTTTAGTGGCCGGAGGAGAAACAAATCCGCAAGCAATGTGGAACTTTCTCAAAGAAACATGGGATATAAAATCATTGTTAAATTCTTGACCAATACTTTGGAATCCTAGAGCCCTGGCCCTAAGGCAGAAACCAAGGACGGCCCCTTATAAGGGGCCGTCCTTATTCATTTCGTTTTAAGTTGAATGTTTTACGAATTAATTTTAACCATGCG
>JAHCSD010000042.1 GCA_018609185.1 Patescibacteria group bacterium | reverse complement strand
ACTTGACACGGGTTTCTGACTCGCGTATTATAGTAAGTGAAGCTACTGCTTCACCTGTTCTTTACCCCAATCTAAACCCGAAACCTCAATTTGCTCTTTTCCTTTGCTCTTTCCACAAAGCGATGCCTCGGCATCGCTCTTTTTTATTATTTGTCCAAATCAAAGATTTGGACAAATAATAAACCCTTCCGAAGCCTTGGCGAAGGAGGGTGTTCCTTAGCGAATCATTTATTGTAGTTTATTCGAATCGGATGTCAAGCGCATCTCTCGTGTCAATGCAACGAGGAAAGACTTCGTTGCATTGTTCTGTTCTTGGTTAATCTATTTTATGTTAAAATGAATCACAGCATTAATGCCGTAATTAATGCCGGCATTAATTACGGCATTATAAAAATGGGGAGACGGGATTTTAGAAGAACGAAACGTACGAAAACTTACGAAGATGAGCGGAGGTAAAAGCTACGGCATCACCTTGCCCATTTCAGTTATCCGTAAATTCGGCTGGCGCGAGCGCCAAAAACTCCAACTCCGCGTCAACAATCGCACCAAATCAATCACCATTAAGGATTGGAAAAAATAGTCCCTCTCGGACTAGCCACCAATCACTAGTCACTAACCACTAACGCATGCTTACTAAAGAAGAATTAAAAGAAATTTTTATAGAAAAACATAATGTGTTGACTCCCGAGCAATTTGAGAGGCTGTTTTCTGTTTCCGAGCGAACACGCGAACCAATTGAGGCGCTTCTCGTTGCCAAGAACTATGTTACGGATCGATTTGCCCTGGAAGCAATTTCTCAGTATTTGAAAATTGACTGGGTGGATCTGGAAAAAGAAGCGGTTGCCCCCGGTATGTTAGAATTGATTCCGGAAAAATTTGCAAGAACGAACCAGGTAATACCTTTTGGGAAGATGGGAGGCGAGGTGCTTCTGGCAATAGCGGCATATGACCTCAAAACCATAGAACAGGTTGAAAAAATAACCAGTCTTAAAGTAAGACCGCATCTTGCGAGTCCCTACGCGATTAAAAAGGCCTTGTTTGGATATCGTGTAAGCATTGAGGAGGAAATAAAAAATATTATCAAAGCGGAGCTTAAAAAACTTCCCGCAAAGGAAGCGTCGGTTGAGGCAATCTCTCCTATTCTTGATGCGGTGATCGAATATGCGGTGTGGGCGAATGCTTCAGACATTCATATTGAGACCATGGAAGACGAGGTGGTAGTGCGATACAGGATTGACGGCATGTTGCGCGATGTCGTGTTTCTTCCCAAGAATCTTCAGGCTGGTATCATCGCGCGAGTCAAAATTCTCTCGGATCTTAAAATAGACGAACATCGTGTTCCTCAAGACGGGCGCTTCACGCTTAAGATAGAAAAAGAAGGAGTTGACTTCAGGGTTTCGATTGTTCCGACAATTTTTGGAGAAAAAATAGCCATGAGGATACTGGTCAAGAGCGCACGGCTTTCCGCCCTTCGGGAATTGGGATTTTCTCCCGATGATTTGGAGACTATAGGACGAAACATCCAAAAGCCCTACGGCATGATTTTAGTGACCGGGCCCACGGGCTCGGGCAAAACCACAACGCTTTATAGTATGCTCCATACAATTGCGGAAAATAAAGTGAGTATTGTGAATATCAGTACCATTGAAGATCCTATTGAATACGTCGTGAGGCGCATCAACCAAATTCAGATACAACCTGAGGTGGGGCTTACGTTTGCCGTAGGTGTACGCGCTATCTTGCGTCAGGACCCGGATATTGTTATGGTAGGAGAGATCCGGGATCTGGAGACTGCACGGGCAGGGATCCAGGCAACGCTTATCGGCCGTCTTATCCTTTCTTCGCTTCATACCAATGATGCTCCCGGGGCCGCAGTTCGGCTTCTCGATATTGGCATTGAACCATATCTTGTCTCATCCACTCTTAGCCTGGTTATTGCGCAGAGACTCGTACGGAGAGTCTGCAAAATATGCCTGGTAAGCACTCCCGCCAAAGAATCGGATTTCAGAAAGCTTAAAAAGGTTTTTGATTTACCCTCAACCATAACCATCCTTCAAAAAAGAGGGATCTTATCAAAAACAGATGATCCCTTGAAAATGGTGAGATTTTACAAAGGAAAAGGATGTTATGCCTGCGGAGGGACGGGATATCGCGGGCGAGTGGGGATCTTCGAGGCTTTGGAGGTAAGCCCCCAGCTTCGTCATCTGATAAGTAAACGCGCCGATGCGATCATGATTCGGGAGCAAGCGATACAAGACGGAATGATTACCATGTTCCAGGATGGGTTCGGGAAAGCCATACTGGGGCTTACCACACTTGAAGAAGTGTTCCGTGCCACCGTCGCATAAGGGCTTTGTCTAAATTTTCAAGCCCGTAGGCGACGAAAATTTAGTTACAAAACCTTACCCCGTTAGATAGAGCCTGCCCCGTTAGATAACTATCTAATGGGGTGAACAAGCTCGCTCATCTAACGGGGTGCTCAATTTTATAACCGTTCGTGAACTCACGGACAAAATTGGCATGAAGAAAATTTTTCTCATTGAAGACGATCCTTCGCTTTCTAAAATTTACTTTCAGCGGCTTGAAAAGGAAGGCTACAAAGTTTCTGTTGCCGCGGAAGGCTCAGAAGGTTTGCGAAGGGTCGGAGAAGAAAAACCCAGTCTTGTCATATTGGATTTAATTTTGCCCGGTATGAGCGGTTTTGAAATTCTGCGGCAATTAAAGACGGATTCTAAGACAAAACAAATCCCGGTTCTTGTCCTCACTATTCTTGAGCAAGACGAGGACGTAAAAGAGGCATTGCGCCTGGGGGCTTCAGGCTATCTTTTCAAGTCAGACACCGGCATTGACGATTTAATAGGGGCGGTAGAAAAACATATGCCGAAATAATATATAGGTTTGTCGCTTTGTGGAATACAAAAACATCCTCCGGGAAGGAGGATGTTTTTTAATGATTACGGTTACTGGAGAGAGGATATTTTACAGCCCGCTTTTTGCCTCGTCATGTTTATGCGTGAGATGTTCAACCATATAGTTGTCGTACGCCTCAAGCATTACTTTTTTAATTGTTTTAGGATCAGGGACCTGCCAAAACACAAACTGCCGGGCCGCACCGGCAGTTTGGATATGAATATCTCCGTAGTTGAGTATGTTGGCAAAAATGCCATGCGTATCGATACTGATATCCTGAATACGTGACAGTTTAAACTCAGAAACCTCATGCCGGAAAAGACCCAAAAGCTCGGTATCGATTATTCGCTCGGTGGTGATCACCCAGGCATCGAGATGAAAATCGAGCCATATCGTAAACGTGTACGCCCAGAGAAAAAGAGTAAAGAGAATAAGGGTAAGGAGCAGCATGCCGCGCATCGGGCTTTCAAACGGAAGGAATGTGAAAGCTAATATGAAAATAGCGAGAACAAAAATAAAGATAGTTACGATCTGCCCGAGTTTACCGTACCAAATAAAGCGGTGACGCCCGGTCTTAATCAGTATTTTTTCTCCTGGACTAAGATGAATAGCCATGCCAATTTTTTCAACGAGACAAACCCGAAGGGTGCTGTTGAGTTGTTAGTAAATTGAGCACCCCGTTAGATGAGCGAGCTCTGGCGAGCTCTATCTAACGGGGTAACGCCTTTGTATCCAATCGCTTCGCTCTTGGACAAAGTCGTTATAATAATGTTTCCCACGATATATTAAAAAACACGAAAGTCGCAAAGACAATTAAGAGAAACGAAATACTCGAGAAAAGAAGAATGGCTCGTTTCGCGGTTTTATCGTCAACATCAAACTTCTTGACATGATATACAATCGTAATGGCGAGCGCGATATACATCGCAATGAGAGAAAAAAAAGCTATGAGGGCTAATGGGAACATGTGATGCTAGTGTATGCCAATAATACGAATAGTAGGTTCTTGATGGTTGATGGTAGATTAACTGATTAACCAACCATCGGTGAATCGACCATCATTAATATAATCCACACTCATTTTTATAGGAGCCGTTCTTCTTTTTCTACCGGAATCCCCAAATGTTCGTATGCGGATTTTGTGGCTTTTCTTCCCCGGGGGGTTCGTTCGATAAAGCCAAGCTGTAACAGGTAGGGCTCGTATACGGATTCGATGGTATCTTCCTCTTCGGACGTAGCAGCTGCCAAGGTTTTAACACCTACAGGCCCGCCAGAAAATTTGTTAATAATCACATCCAGAATTTTTCTGTCGGTTTCTTCAAGTCCGAGCGTGTCTACTTCGAGCATGCGTAACGCGTTTTGCGCGATAGTACGGTTGATTATTCCCACGCCTTCAACTTCAGCATAATCTCTTACCCGTTTTAAGAGCCTGTTCGCGACCCGGGGTGTTTGCCGGGAGGACTGGGCAATTATAGTAAGGCCTTCCTCATCTATTTTGACTCTCAGAATACGTGCGGACCGCGCAATGATTTGTTTGATTTCTTTTGTTTCATAAAACGCAAGCTTGTACGTGTCTCCGAAGCGGCTTCTGAGAGGGCCAGAGAGAAGCCCGATACGCGTGGTAGCGGCAATCAACGTAAAACGGGGCAGCTTGAGTTCTAAAATGCGTGCGGAGGGGCCCTTCCCGATTATAATATCTAATTTATAATCTTCCATGGCAGGATAGAGAATTTCTTCGATCGCCTTATTTAAACGGTGGGCTTCATCAATAAAGAGTATGTCTCCCTCGGAAAGATTGGTGAGAATAGAGCCAAGGTCTCCTGCTTTTTCAATGGCGGGACCCGAAGTAACGCGGACATTAGCCTGCATTTCCTGGCCGATAATATGTGCTAGACTGCTTTTCCCAAGACCCGCCGGGCCATAAAGAAGCACGTGTTCGAGCGGCTCACCTCTCTTCTTCGCTGCCGCAAGAAAAATTTTAAGATTCTTCTTTATTTTTCCCTGGCCGATATAATCATCCCATACCTGGGGGCGTAGGCTTAGGTCAAAGGCTCTTTCTTCCTTTTTTGCGTTAAAAGACTTGACAGACATGCTTTATTTTGTTAATATGAACTGTTTTAGAGAATAGCTCCTAAACTGTAGGCAATTGAGGTTTCGGGTTTTAGATCTCAATCGGGGTTTTTCTTGATGGGTACCCTGGCCTTCTGGAGAGCACTGATTCCTTCATTGGTCTCGAGAGGGCTGGGGTATTACTCGGAGATGCTCTAACTTTCCCGTTTTGCGGGAAATCTTGCCTACAGCTTAGGGGTTACTGTCACCCCATTACTTCGTAATGGGGATTTTTTATTGCGTGACGCGAAATATTTCTTCAAGAGAAGTAATCCCTTTAAATACTTTAAGAAGTCCGTCTTGCATCATAGTAGCCATTCCCTTTTCCTTGGCTTTTTCCCTGAAATCAGTAATCGTGGGAGAAGAAAGTATCATGCGCTCAATTTCTTCGTCTACCATCAAAACTTCAAAGATACCAACTCTTCCCTTATATCCTCCGCCAAGACATTTCGGGCATCCCCCGGGTTCGAAGATGCGGGCGCCCGCTTTGATGCTGCGAGCATCCTTTTTTATTTTTTGAGGAATAGCGCGGAAATATGTTTTTATTTTTTTGAGCTCTTGAGCAGTTATTGTTTTTTCCTTTTTACAGTCGGGGCAAAGTTTTCGCACAAGTCGCTGCGCAATGATTACGTCAAGCGCAGGGGAGATAAGCGATGGTTTAGCTTTTAAATCAATCAGCCGCGGGATGGCCCCGGCCGCATCATTGGTATGGAGGGTGGAAAATACCATGTGGCCGGTGAGCGCCGCATTGAGACTCGTGGATACCGTTTCCACATCTCTCATTTCTCCTACAAGGATGACATCAGGGTCTTGTCGTAAAATGGCGCGAAGCGCATGCGGGAAGTCATACCCCCTTTTGGGGTTCACTTGGCTTTGCGCCACGCCTTCTATACGATATTCAATAGGGTCCTCTATGGTTATGATTTTGATAGACGGATTTTTTATATGCTCGATAAATGCATAGAGCGTCGTAGTCTTTCCGGATCCCGTAGGGCCGGTAATCAAAATGAGACCATAAGGGGCGCGTATTTTTTCTTTAATTTGGTTTTCCAGGTCTTCTCTTATTCCGAGATCCGTAATGGAAAGAAGTAATTTGGGATTCAAGATTCGAAGGGTGATGCTTTCTTTGTATTCCGCAGGAATTATAGATACGCGAATCTCTATTTCCTCGTTTCCGCTTTTGATGGTGAAGTGGCCGTCTTGAGCCGTATCATGAACATTGAGAAGCAGGTGGGAGAGTATTTTAATTCGTGAAAGCAGGTGGTCGTGGACGAGATGAGGGATGGAGATGATGTCGTTGAGAATACCATCTACGCGGTACCGAATTTTCGAATGGTTTTCTTCCGGCTCGATATGGATGTCTAAGGCATTAAACGCAAGGGATCCCGCG
>JAHCSD010000041.1 GCA_018609185.1 Patescibacteria group bacterium | reverse complement strand
GGAAAATTCTGCTAATGTAAGCGCTACGTCGCGGGCATGATAACGTGGGTGCATGTCCCATGATTTATAGTGAGGGTTATCCTCTTCGTCCAGAATAACCATGCCAAGATTCACGAATGGCGCGAATAATGCCATTCTTGTACCAATAACAATACCAGAAGATTGTAGTCCAATAGATTCCCAGTTTTTCCAATACTCACTTTTTTTTAAGGAGCTATGAAGGACAGTTATTTTTTTAGTTATACGGGCAAGACGTTTCTCGGCATCCCTGATTTGATTAATTTCCGGGACCAAAAAAAGTACTTGTTTTCTCGCACGAAGTTGTTTTTTGATTGCTTGTTCATATGTATTCCACCTGTTTTTATCCCAAACAAGTTTTGGTAAGAGCTTAGCTCTTACCACTTGGTTGTTGGCGGATGATAATTGTCGGGTGTCGGGCGCCAGAATGTTGGTTGTCGGTTTCGTAAAAAGTTTTTCTGGAAATAGTGTTTTGAAAATCCCGCCGATAGGGAAGTAATAGTACTCTGAAAGCCACTTCGCAAGCTTTAATTGGTGTGGCGTGACGACCGGTTCCGGATTTATGGCTGGGCCGATATGTTTGAGTTGGTACCCAGCTTTCTTTATACTGATTTTTTGTTTTTCGAGGGATCGGGAACCGATGACAAGTCCGAGAATATTTCTTTTCGCAAGGGGTATGCTCACCAATGAATATTTCTTAGCCCTCCTGGAAGAATAATAGCTTAATATCTGGGAACTGGGGAAGGGGATTTTGGTTACTGGTATAACAGATATAATATACATAGTATCTTCAGTATAACACGGCTGCGTGTTATGATTAATATGGATTATGAAACGTCGAATCTTCCTTGCTATCAATATTCCAGATGATATAAAACAAAAATTACTGGAATTCAGGAAGTATTGGCAAGATTTACCAGCACGTTGGACAAAACCAGAGAATATTCATATTACCCTGGTTTTTATTGGTTATGTTTTAGAGGATGAACTTGAAAATATAAAAAAAGTAACTTCCCAAGTTTGCACGAAACATAAACCATTTTCGATTTCGCTATCGAGGGTTTTTCTTGGCCCTCCGGGCGCTACGCCTCGTATGGTCTGGGCGGAAATTGAGAAGCCTCGAGAGTTGTTAGGCTTACAAAGCAACTTGGAAAACACTCTCTACGAGGCTTCAAATACCGGATATCGAGAAAAAGAAAAGCGGCCATATAATCCTCATATGACTCTTTGTCGTTTTGATCCGCAAGAATTTCGTCGCGGGGGATTCAATAAGAGCGACTCATTTGACATTAATTACACATTCCATGCAAATTCGGTAGAAGTTATGGAAAGCACTCTTAAACGAACGGGTGCGGAGTATTCGGTTGTTGAGTCGTTTAAGCTAAGATAAAAGCCCTCGATAAGCTCGGGGCTTTTTTATCTTTACGGGTTAAGAGGATTTGAGTGGTGAAGCTCCTCTTCGATTCTGGTTTTCAGCTCAGTTTCGAAACAGAGATTAAACTGTTCGAGATCGTCGTTCGTTACGCTCACTGCTTTATTTTCGCTAAACCAGATCCTTGGTTGGTAAGCTGTCGGGATTACAATGGTTACAATGGGCCGATTAGCGAATACCCAATCGTTGTAAAGCTGGGTAAGACCTATTAGGCCCGTTTCAAAATCACCATTTCCGAGTTCTTTTGCGAGCCAGTCAAAGTACGTTCTTGCGAGTAGCTCGTAATTCTTATCTTGAAACAGTTCAGCTACGCTTTTCATTTCGAATCTCCCTTCGGCAATTTAGACTTTCTGCGTGCGCGCTTTTTTGCTGCGTTTTCTCTCTGAAGGTATTCATAATAATCTCCGAGAGGCATTCTTTCTTCTAGGTAGTCATTATCTTCCTTAGTGAGCTCCATATATAGCGACCTCCTTTTTAAGGTACCTGTCATATTATAATTATCTTCATGGAAAGTCAAGACGTCGATATCAATAAAATCAAAAAAGCCTATTTCGTAGGCATTAAAGGCGTGGGGATGACGGCTCTTGCGCAGGTTCTTCGCGCGCGCGGAATTAAGGTTTCCGGATCAGATACGCATGAGAAATTTTTTACTGACGAGGTACTGGAGAAGTTAAAAATTCCGTTACACGAAGGATTCCGGAAAAGCAATATACCGAAAAATACCGATCTTGTCATCACCTCAACCGCTTATTTCAATGTAACGCGGCAAAGCCGCGTTACATTGAATATTGAGATTCAAGAGACCTTGAAAAGGAAGATTCCTATTCTGACTTATCCAGAGGCACTCGGACTGTTGTTTCAGGAGAGTTATGGCATTGCTGTGGCAGGGACGCATGGAAAGACTACGGTGACAGCAATGCTGGGAGTGATTTTGGAAGAAGCCGGGTTAGATCCGACAGTTATTGTGGGTACTCGAGTAAATCAATGGGGGAGTAATGCCCGTGCGAGCACGAGAGGGATCAAATCCCCCAACAGAGGAGGGCGAGACCGGGCTCCTCTGTTGGTTGCCGAGGCGGACGAGTATCAGGAGGCTTTTTTGAATTATGAACCCAAGGGATTGATTGTCACGAGTATTGAATATGATCACCCAGATTATTTTAAAACTTTTGGCACATACAAAAATGCATTCAGGAAGTTGGTTAGAAAAGTCCCAAAAGACGGATTTATTGTTGCGAACTGGGATGATGAAAATATACGAGAAGTTACAACATCTGCAAGATGCAGGATTGTAAAGTATAAAATGAACCAACAAAAGAGCTTCAAACTCAAATTACTTGTTCCCGGTGAGTTTAATATCTTAAATGCCTTGGCAGCAGCAACTTTGGTCCATGAATTGGGAGTCGGACTCCCGATAATTAAAAAGGCGCTTGCTAATTTCCAAGGTACCGCCCGCCGCTTCGAGATTCTCCAGGATACAAACCCGATTATTATAGATGACTACGCTCACCATCCTACAGAAGTTCAGGCAACGTTAAAAGCCGTACGAGGACGTTGGCCAAAGAAAGAAATTTGGGTTGTATTTCAGCCTCATACGTTTTCTCGGACCGAGGCGCTTCTCAAGGATTTTTCAAGCTCTTTTAACGATGCAGATCGCGTCTTTATTCTCAAGACGTATTCTTCAGCACGCGAAGTTCGAGGGAAAGTAGGCGCGAAAGAATTAGCCAAAGGAACCGCGAAGCATCATAAAAGGGTGCAGTATGTTTCGTCAATTCCTGAAGCAGTAAAGGTGATAAAGAATGAATTGAATAGTAAGCAGGTATTGATTACTATGGGCGCAGGAAACGTATGGGAGGTTGCAAATGTTTTAGGCAGACACTTTTGGCGGGTTAGTTAATTGATATTCTTTCAGAAATTCATTAGGCGTTTTACCCTCGAGTCCGCAGTGTTCCAGATCGTTATACTCAGCATTCCACACATACATCCTCTTGCGCAAGCTGGCGATGGTGCTGAAAGAGTGGTTGTAGAGATGTCTGTTATCCTCTCGATGTGAACGTTCCACCGTGCCGTTTTGAGCGGGCTTACCCCGATCAATGAGATAGTGGACGATACCTTGCTCCGCACAGAACCGATCAAGCGCATGCAATGTCTTTACCGTCATGTCACTTCTCTTGTTGGTGCCGAGGTAATAGTTCGTAAAGGTAGAATGGTTGTCGGTCTTGATGGCGGCAATAGGATGCGGGAACCGTTCCATGACGATCTTAAGAAACTTGATTGAATGGTGGGTACACTCTTCATCGAACACTTCAAGGTGTCGCCATCTGCTTGCGGTATCAATTGCCGTGTATTGATAGTATTTCCGTCCTAGGATGGGTCCTGGTACATGTTTCACATCAATTTCCAAAAGCTCTCCGGGCTTGCGCTCTGCCCTCAGATACTTGTACTTCACCTTTTTCACCCGATACTTCCTCGTTAGTTTTTCATCCTTGAGCATCTTGCCGATGGTGCGTACCGGCACCAACACCCCCTGTTTCTTAAGCCGCCAGTGTAGTTTTTGTGCGCAGAGCCCCGTCTGCTTTCGGAGCGCAATTACCTGTTCCTTGGTACGTATCGGTGTCTCGTTATTGTATCGCTTTGGCTCGGTAGAGCGCGGCTCGAGTGCTTCCTCGCCACCCCGTTTGTATTCGGCGATCCACCGCTCCAGCGTTCGTTTCCCGTACGGACAGACTTTTGTCGCATCGACCAACTTAATCTCTTTTCTAACGATAGGCAGAACCCATCGTAATCGTTCCTCTTTGATTGTTTGTGCCATATGTATTGCCATACCCCCCATTGTAGGGGAAACCGCCATATGTGTTTGCACATTACCCAAAAGCCTTGACAAATTATTCATAACATGCTATAATGGAAATGCATATAGGGTCAGCCTTCAATTTTGACCCGCCCCACTAGCGTGGTAGAGCGTCCTAGAGGCCTATCCGTTAGCTCGGGGTACCTGTGCCCGCCTTTGTGGTTTCTTTGGCAAGAAACCAGCCAGCGGTGTCACCACTTCCCAGTGTTTGAGCCAGCACTCATATAAAGGGATGTTTTCAGGGCTCATGTAGGCCGCTCCGTGTATCCACGGGCGGCCTCTTTTTTTGACGAAGCAGCTAAAACATAGTATGATAATTCATGATGGCGGCGAGACTCACAACGACATCTTTCCTTATAATAAGCCTTTCTTTGGCTTTTTTTCCTTTTGGCGTAGCTGCACAGGAAACTATAAATCCTACCTCCACCGAACCCCTAGAAGGAGACGTGGACGAGGGGGAGGTAATAATTCCAATCGAGGAAGCAACAGGAGAGCATACAGAAGTCCCTTCGTATCTCGTATATGAAAATTCAGATATTCCCATAGTGTTGCCCCGTTCAACATGGGAAAACAGTGAGAGTTTAGAAAAACTGCTGCGGTGGCTGCCCGAATCTGGACATGAGCCGCCTGATTATCACCCGCTTGAACGAATTGTGGTTCACGATCTGGGGTGTCCCACAACCAGTTCAACGTGTAATAACGATGATACAGACCCGGTAGCGATTATTCAAAGCATTTATCGTTTTCATTCGGTGACTCGCGGGTGGGGCGATATCGGATACAACTACATTATTGATCGCAAGGGGCGGATTTACGAAGGACGCTACGGAGGAAACGGGGTGAGAGGCGCACATGTATATCATGATAGAAATTGCGAGAATTATAATGCTGGTTCTGTGGGAATAATGCTGATAGGAAATTATAGTTCCTCGCCCATTCCCGAAGTTATGCAGAGAAGTCTTGAGCGGCTTGTGGCGTGGATTGCGACCACAAATACCCTTGATCTTTCGGCCACCGTAACGACAGCTATATGGAAGAACCCGAAAGTAGGAAGCTTCTGCGACGTATCTGGTGGAGGATTTAATTCATCGTTTACCGGCCCGGTCCTTTTAAGTCATGGAGACATCGAACAGGGGAATTCTGACACATTTAATCTTTCACAAATAAACCGGAACGCCCTCCTGCTACTTGAGGGGGCGTCTCTCTATGTATATAATATCGAAAACGAAGTAGATATATATCAAATTAAGGACGGTATGAGAATTTCCTATAGCGATGAGATAGCCGCCGAAGAAGATTTAAACAGTTTGATTCCGGAAGAAAGCATTCCCATCGAAACATCACCGACTTCAACCGTAGAGACGCTTCCTACCTCGACCGAGGGAGTGATCGAGGGAAATACCCCCCAACTTCCAGAACTTCTTGCAATTAACGAGAATCAGCTTCTTGCATTTCCCGCAGAAATTGTACCCGATTATGCAGAGAATACAATCTTAAGATCACTCACGCGTTCCCTCACATTTCTTATTGAAAACGGGGTACGAAAAAAGATTATTTCTTCGGCCATCCTTGATTCCCGAGGATTAAATCTCGCAAGCGCGATTTCTGTCACGGATCGAGAACTTGCAAGTTATCCCTATCGCGGACTTTTGGGGTTTTCAGAAGGTTCATTGGTCGCAGATCAGAATACGGGAAGCGTATATGTTGTCGAGGAAAATACGTTGCGTCACATCACTTCAGCAGCGCTTTTCAATACCCTTAACTTTATATGGAATCATATAAATCCAGTTTCGGGTGAAGAACTTAAAGTACACACAGTAGGAGGCCCGCTTCTTTTTCCAGACGGAATCCTCATCACGGGTTCAGATCCACGCGTGTGGCTGGTTGATAATCAGGACAGGAGACATATCGCCTCAGCACGACTGTTTGGAGTATTGGGGTTTCGGTGGGACGAAATTAAGCAACTCGAGGATTATGAAGTTGAGCGATACGACGAGGGTTCGTTTGTCTTGTGGCCCGACGGAACATTAATACGAGGCGAAGACACAGAAGAAGTATACATAGTAGAAAACGGCGGCAACAAGGAATGGATCCCGAGCGCCGAAGAATTTATTACTCAAGGATATAAATGGGAAAACATCGTGGTAATTACTAGATCGGAAGAGCG
>JAHCSD010000040.1:3371-6588 GCA_018609185.1 Patescibacteria group bacterium | reverse complement strand
ACGGAACAAAGTTACTATGATGTTCCATGATGGTCGTAACAATGTTGTCTCCTCGCTTTACGTTTGCTTCTCCCCACGTGTAACATACCAGATTTATCGATTCAGTCGCCCCGCGCGTAAATATAATTTCTTCTATAGAATCCGCCCCGATAAACTTTCTGACCTTTTCTCGAACACCCTCATACATTTCAGTAGCCTCTTCCGAAATTTGGTAGGTGCCTCGATGAACATTCGCATTACAATTTTCATAGAAATCAGAAACCACTTTAATCACCTGTTTCGGTTTTTGCGAAGTTGCCGTACTATCCAAATAGACCAATGGTTTTCCATTGATTTTTCGTTTCAAAATCGGGAAATCTTTTCGTAGGTTTCTAAATTCTCTTTCTATAGCACTTGACATTATATTAAATATATGCTATAATACTATTACGGAATGTAAAACAGTGTGGTTAAGAAAGAAAACCAACTCATCATAAACGAAAGGAGACTGTCAGATGTTCAAACGAGCTGGTTCCGAACTTCTCGTCTATTGTGACGACGACACGCGACAGTTGCGAATTGCTACCGATACTCCCTTGGCCCCCGGTTTTAAGGAGCACTTTCGGGAGATCGCTTCTTTTGGAAGCGAAGAGGAGTGGCTCGCAAGCTCGTATCACGATCAGATCACAGACGAAGATGTTCTGGATATGATTGACTGGTTCTGGTTTGACCTGGAGAAAACCACAGAACCGAAAGCAAAGAAGTTCCGTTGTCGCTGGTGCGACGAAGTGTTTGAGTCAGAGTTCGGGGCTTACTGTACTCACTGTTTCCGTTTTATGGACACAGCAAACCCAATGCCCTAAGGGCCGCTAAGCGAAAAGTGAAGCGGCTCTTATTTTTTTATGGAGAATAACTACAGAACTATTATATATCCTCCGAAACGATGGGTCAATTTCCATGTTTAGAGGTTCAACCTCTAAACATGGGGGTTTGAAAAACAGCAAAGAGCCTGTTAGGATGAAAAGAGAGCTATGGCCGTATATCGCACCAAACTTAAGGAAACAAGAGAGGTCGCCGAACGTACTAAAGCGTTCTTTTTTGAAAAACCAAAAGATTTTATATTTACAGCAGGTCAGTTTCTTGAACTTTCACTTATTGATCCTCCCGAAACAGACGAAAAAGGAACTTCGCGTTTTTTTACTATTGCAAGTGCTCCGTTTGAAAAAGATCTTATGATAGCAACTCGCATGCGAGATAGCGCTTTTAAACGAATTTTGGGTTCCGCGCAGACAGGTTTCGAGGTAGAAATCAAGGGACCGTTTGGTTCGCTTGTGTTCGAAAAAAACGATACCCGGCCCGTCGTTATACTCACGGGGGGGATAGGTGTTACGCCATTTCGCAGCATGATTTTACAGGCGTACCACGAAAAACTTGCGCGTCCCATCTTTTTTTTCTTCTCTAACCGAAGACCCGAAGACGCACCGTTTCTTGAAGAGCTCACCAAACTGCAAGATGTTTACAAAAACTACAAATGTATACATACGATGACACAAATGGAAGATTCAAATATGTCTTGGCAGGGTGAGACCGGCTACATCACAATAAAAATGGTGAAAAAATACATACAAAACCTCGAAGAACCTGTTTACTATATCGCAGGCCCACCTGTCATGGTGGGAGCAATGCGAACTATGCTCGAAGAAGCAGGAATTGGTACCAGCTCTATCCACACAGAAGATTTTCTGGGATACTAAATAAACCTCAAGGTCGAACACAATATATCAACCAATAACCTTTCTCACTATGTGCTACAACTGTGGTTGCGGAATGCCCGACGCAGACATGGGCAACGAAAAAAATATTACTAATAAAACAATCGAGGAGGCGGCAAAAGCTTCGAACCAAAGCGCAGAAGACGCCAAGCGCAACATTTTTGAAACCCTCAAGAAGGAACAAGAAAAATAAGAAGAGTCTAAATATGGATATCCAACGACAACACCCCCTTCATGATCTTACCACCTTTTCCATTGGGGGCCCTGCCGACTATTTCGTAGAGATAACAAACGAAAAAGAACTTCTAGAAGCTTTCGATTTTGCTCAAAACAAACAGGTTCCCATCTTTCTCCTTGGCGGAGGAAGTAATATTGTCGTACATGATAAAGGATTCCCGGGGCTTGTAATTGCAAACCACATCAAGGGAATTTCGGCGTTGCGGGATCATGATCAGGTTGAACTGGACGTGGGAGCCGGCGAAACATGGGACGAAATCGTAACATATGCCGCAAGAAACAACTGGGCAGGTATTGAATGTCTTGCGGGAATCCCGGGCAAGATGGGTGCGGCTCCCATACAAAACATTGGCGCCTACGGTCAGGAAGTAAGTTCGGTGGTTAAAAACGTGCGGGCTTTCGACACTCATACACAAAAAATGGTAGATCTGGATAACCCGGCGTGTCGCTTTGAGTATCGAAAAAGTATCTTTAACGGCTCCCTACGCGGTCGGTATCTCATCACCCATGTTACCCTAGAATTGAAAGCGGGCGGCATTCCTACCATAACGTATCAAGATCTCAAAGATCAATTCCCGGATCCGGAAAAAGCTGCTCTTTCCGAAGTTCGTAAAGCAGTAATTGAAACCCGTGCCAAAAAAGGCATGGTAATTCTACCCGGGTACGAGAACTACCGGAGTGCAGGGTCTTTCTTTAAACATCCGATCGTCTCCAAAAAAGATTTTGCACCTATTCATAAGGCATGGAGACAAACAAATCATACAGACCACATTCATTGGTTCTGGCCTCTCGCGTCCGGAGACATAAAACTTGTGGCTGCGCGCCTCATTCAAGAAGCGGGGTTTGAGCCCGGATATCGCAAAGGAAATGTGGGCATCTCTCCCAAACATGCGCTTGCGCTCATTAACCATGAGGGAGGAACTGCAGAAGAGCTTACGCATCTTGCAAGAGAAATTCAAGAGAGGGTTGAGGAACGGTTTGGTGTGCGGCTCGTTCCCGAACCGGAATTTGTGGGATTTGCGGAACATCCCCTTTCTTAGGGCTCTAGGACTCGAACGGAATCCCAGGCCCTTACTCTCCATCCCTTATAAAAAAATGTCCAACACCGAGTGTTGGACATTTTACGTTACGAGACAACACACCTCTTTTCTGTTCTTTTCTTCTTCCTTACCTTCTCCCTATAATGGGTCTTACGACTTCCAGGATCCGCTCTGCAACAAGTTCGTGCA
>JAHCSD010000040.1:0-3361 GCA_018609185.1 Patescibacteria group bacterium | reverse complement strand
CCCAGGAGACTAGTTAATATGTCTGGCACATATGCAGTCTTGTATCGTTCGGAGAGCTCTTTAAACGAAGCTTTATAAGGGTCGGTAACTATTCCCGGTCCACGCACTCCCACCAGCACCGCTGCGCTCCCCGTTGTTTGAATGTTATTAATAATATCTGAAAGGTTCGAAAATGTTTCTTCTTTTGGAATTCTTTGGAGCACATCATTCCCTCCTAAAAATACAATTACGAGCCAAGGGTCATGATAAAGTACATCTTCCTCAATTCTCTCAAGCGCGCCTTGGGTCGTGTCTCCGTTCTTCCCCGCGTTAATAACTGAAATGCCGAGCTCACGCGCAAGAATCGCAGGATAAGCGTTTTCGCGTCCGACTCCAAAACCATTGGTGATGCTGTCTCCGAACGCGACGATCGTTGAACCTTGTGAATCGACATTTGTGATCGCGGGAGACCGATTTTTCAAAAAAACAAAATAACCGATGAGTCCCACGGCTATGACGATGAAAAAAATAAACAGATAAGGTCTCATGCCCGGTAGTAGAAATTCGAAATAGATATTACTAATCGAGGTTCTACTATTTATAATTTGGTATTATTGTGGCCCATGTAGTAAGCTTTTATCTTTCGCCCGCCTCTGGCGGGCATTCGAATTTTCACTACCGGGCATGCTATCTATTATACCACAGGGAAAAAACAAAGAGCCCACACTACATGTATGAACTCTTAGTATTTCTTAACGATGATATATTTACACTCCTTGTGCGGGGGGTTGCTGTTTGTTCTCGTCTTCTGCGGGTGCGGCCGGCTCTTCCGGGGCTGCGGATTCTGCGGGCGGCGCTTCGGTTGGAGCTCCCGCCTCACCACCTGATTCTGCGGATTCTTCTTTCCCCATACCGAATAATTTTAATAGTGGATCGAGAAATCCCATAATCGTAAGCTTTTAGCTGTTAGTTTATAGCTTCTAGAAGTGGACTAGCATTGCTTCTAATAAGTTAGAAAGCTAAGTGGCTAAAAGGCTAATCATTCGACTTTCTCTATTATATCACACTAGTTTTAGTATACCAAGAATAAAAGAGTTTAGGAAATATATGTCAAGCCTTTAACGCATGGAGTACAGAGGCCACCCTTTAATACCTCCCAGTTAGACATAGAATTGTATCTGGCGGAAGGGGCGGGATTCGAACCCGCGAACCCTTGCAGGTTACACGCTTTCCAAGCGTGCTCCTTAAGCCACTCGGACACCCTTCCTAAAATTACTTAGGCAGATGACGAATAATCTCTTTCAGTAACGGAAACTGTACTCCTATTCGGTAGGTTAACAACTTCATCACCATCAGAAGATCCTTTGCTTCCGCAGCAAACCCCTCGGGACCCGTGAATACCTCGACAGCCTCTTCCCCGATATTTTTTAGGTAGCCCGAAATCGTCTCGCGAGAAACTTTATCTCGTAAATAGTTGACGATTTTATCAAACTCTCCCTTATCGAGCCATACACCCTCACACACGGTACACACATCTACTTTTATTTCGGAAGGTTCATACTGAGTCTCGTAAAGCGGCACCTGATCGCGCGGGCAAAGACGTGCGGATGCGGAGATTCTAAACTTTCCTTTATCTTTCCATAAATCTGGATCTACCCAGCGAATGTATTCGTCTTTCGCATCCTTTGCTTTTTGAAGTTCCCCCTTATCAAACCAAAGACCGTTGTCTTTGGGACAGATGTGGAGCTTGACCCCCTTATAATCGAATGGGGTTAATTTTTGATTGTCTTGAGGACAGTTCATTATTTTCATAAGCTCCGAAGAGCTTTGATTCGTTTCTCTACTGGTGGATGCGTCATGAAAAGTTTTGTAAACCAGCTTTTTGCGTGCTTGCCCTTAAAAGGATTTTCAAAATAAAGGTGCGCGGTGGCATTATTTGCCGCGCGCAGTTCGTTAGGGTCTGCTGCAATCTTCTCAAGCGCGCGCGCAAGGCCTTCGGGATGGCGCGTCAACAGTGCGCCGGAAGCATCTGCCAGAAATTCACGCTTGCGCGAGACAGCAAGACGCAGCATGGTTGCCGCAATGGGTGCTAGGATTGCCGCAATAATTGCGAGCACGATGATGAACCCCGAAGCCTGCCCCCCTCCCGAGCGGGACCGTCTTCCTCCCATAAGGCTCCCCCAAAAAAGGGACCGCAAAAAAATGTCTGAAATAAGAACAACGGTTCCGACAAGTACCACGGTAACTGTTGAGACAAGCATATCACGATTTCCTATATGGCTCAACTCATGGGCAATAACACCTTCAAGCTCCACCCTCTCAAGACGCTCGAGTAACCCGGTAGTTACGGCAACTACGGCATGCTCTGCATCGCGTCCCGTGGCAAATGCATTGGGAGCGGGTTCCTGTATGATATATATCCGGGGGATGGGAAGGCCTGCCGTAATCGAAAGATTCTCAACCAGTCGAAAGAGCTCCGGGTTGTCATTCTTCTGGATTTGACGGGCATGAGTCATGGAAAGCACAATCTTGTCACTATACCAGTAGCTAAAAAAGCTCATTCCAATACTCACGAGAACCGCAAAAATAAGTATGAGATTTGTCTGGAAATAAAAGCTAAAAATCCAGCCCAGAAAGATAATAAAAATAAAAAAGAACCCCAGCAATAACCAGGTTTTACGAACATTTGAATCAGCGTGAGTATATAGTGTCGCCATGCCCCTATTTCTTTACCCGAAACAACTCTTGCTTCATCTGGCGAAGCTTAGAAACCCGCACTGAATCAATCGGGTCCTGAAGGTTTCTTTGCATCTCATGCAGGGCCTGGTCAAACTCGCGAGGCGTTATCCATCCCCGGGTGTTGCCCGCGCGCCAATATTCCCGAAATGCGGCTTTCGTAAATTCTCTTTCGTATCGCCTCCACCCCGAGATCTTATCAATCGCCGATTCGAGTTCTTTGGGGGTTAGTTTAGATCCTGGTGGAACGCTTGGTTCGTTAAATAATCCCATGCCAATTTTCTCAGCGAGGCAAGTAAACTTGTTTGCGCCGCCGAGATGTTAGGAAATTGAGCACCCCGTTAGATAGAGCTCGCTCATCTAACGGGGTTGATTTTGCTAATCAATCGCGTTGCATCCTTCGGATTTACGCGCTTGAACCAAAATCAACACTCACTGGCTCTTTTGCTGCTTCTTCCTTAAGCTCAAAAAATTCTCTCTTGGTAAAGTGAAAAGTTCCTGCCATTACATTCGTGGGAACGCTCTCGATTTTCGTGTTGTAGTCTCTCACCACACCGTTGTAAAAACGACGGGAAGCCTGAATCTTATCTTCGGTATCACGAAGCTCGCGTTGGAGTTCCAGGAAATTTTCTGAAGCTTTAAGGTC
>JAHCSD010000039.1 GCA_018609185.1 Patescibacteria group bacterium | reverse complement strand
CTCATAACCCTTTCGCTCGAGTCTGATAAACTTCGGGCGGATCCCAATACCGTCGAAGGATCAAAAGAAGAAGCAGAGCGGATACTCGAAGGTCCTCTTACGCTTGTATATAAAGGATGGAGATTTGTCGTGGATCGGGAAAAAATAGGATCATGGATTTCTTCAGGATACGAGGAGAGCCGCCTCGTCCCTCTTCTTAATGAGGAAGCCATAAGTGCGTATGTGACAGAAATTGCAGGTAAACTTAACACGGCTCCTCAAGACGTTCGGGTGCGCGTGGTAAATGATAAAGTTGTTGATTTTGTGGCACCCCAGTCCGGCAGGACCCTTAAAGAAGACGAAACCATCAAGCTTATCATTGATACGCTTGATGAACGCAGATTTGGGAAAGAGACCACAAGAGAGATTTCTCTACCGGTTACCATTAAAAAACCCCTCATAGACGAGACCGCATCATCCTTGGGGGTCACAGAGCTTTTCGGGGAAGGAGCTACTACTTTTACCGGAAGCCCCAAAAATAGGATCCATAACATTAAAAATGGAGTAAAATTTTTATCCGGGATTCTTATTCCTCCGGGAGAGGAGTTTTCTACCATCGAGTCCTTAGGGCGAATTAGTAATACTACGGGATACCTGCCCGAACTCGTAATAAAAGGAAACCGGACAATTCCTGAATATGGAGGCGGGCTGTGCCAGGTGTCCACCACTCTTTTTCGTGCCGTGCTTAATGCGGGACTTCCCATAACAGCACGAAGAAATCACTCCTACCGCGTTTCATACTATGAAAAAGATGCCGAGGGCAACTTCATTGGTCCCGGGTTAGACGCGACTATCTATAGCCCCAATCCAGATTTTCGTTTTCTCAATGATACGGATTCTACTATTCTCGTTCAGGGGGTTGTCGAGGGAGACAAAATAACGTTTTCGCTCTACGGAACAAAAGACGGACGGGTTGCAGAAGTTGATGGGCCTCATACGCTGTCTACCTTTGGCGCGGGAGCCCCTATTTATGTAGATACCGACACATTAAAAAAAGGTGTTACCAAGCGTCTTGAGACCGCACATGCAGGGGGTACTGCGGTCGCAACGTATAAAGTTACCTATCCCGATGGAGAGGTGAACGAACAAGAATTTAAAAGTTATTATAGGGGCTGGCCTGCGCGCTACTTGGTGGGTACGCGATAGGGTCTGACCCCACTAAGGGGGTCAGACCCTACTAGTCTTTAATGTTCAACACCGGGTGTTGAACAAAATTGCAATGAAGGAAAACCACTCACACAAAACAGTTGTATTGGTCACAGGTGCCGACCGCCGCGAGATGATACGTGAAGCAATTACTCACCTTGGTGAGATTTTTACTGAAAAAGTAAAATCTGCAAAACAGATTTTTGTTCATCCTAATCTTGTTACCCGCTTCAAAAAAGGAGCAACGACTGATGTTGAAGCCGTGCGCGGGGTTGTCGACCACATATCACTTATTCGGGCGGGTACCATACTGATTGGAGATGCGGGGTTTCACGGAACCAAAAAAGCATTCAAGAAATTCGATTATGAAAGTTTGTCTCGCTCCGGAAATATCAAACTCATTGATTTAAATGATGATGATACCATTGAGAGTTACGCCTATACCGCAGAACTTAAAAAGCGTCCCATTCCCTTTTCAAAAACGGTTGCACAGTCCGATATGAACATCGTGGTGGTTCCCGCAAAGATGCACAGCTATTATATAGTCTCGCTTTCCATAAAAACGCATATTGTGGGGTCTCAAGTAGTTCCGCATTCTCCTTTCGGGATTCATGCGCGATGGCCATGGCTGCACACCGGTTACAAACCCGCACATTTAAGTTTGGCCGATGTCTACGTTGATCATCCGGCCCAATTTGCAATTATTGACGGTACGCAGGCGATGGAAGGAAATGGCCCCGCGATGGGGAAAACGGTAAACCTCGAGTGGGTTATTGCTTCGTCTAATCCGGTTGTCGCAGACGCGTTGGCTGCATACCTTATGGGCTGGGATCCTGCTGAAATTGGATATTTGTATCATTTGAATAAAAAAGGACTGGGTCCAATTAATCTCAAAGAGATGAATGTAATGGGGGAGGACCCAGAAAAATTCCGCCGCGATCTTAAAAGACCTCCTTCGTATCCCAGAATCATGGAATGGAAATAACAGTTCTTAATGATTCTGTCATGACAGAATCATTAAGAACTGTTATTTTACGGAAAAATCTGTCGAAAACACTTGACAGATTTTTTGTTTTATGCTATAATGCTTTATTAACGAAGAAATGTTCTTTTCAGACTAAATTTAAAGAGAAGGAGGCGACGGCATGAACCGTTGGGCCGAGAATACCTCCTTACCCTGAAACGAGGGAGGAAGCGGGGATGTAGGCTATCTGATTCCAAGCTCCGAGTAGGGGAAGCGGCCACAAATCTGTTAGTTTTCGCGAAAGATTTGTGGTTGAAGGAGGAGAACCTGAGGCCTACTAAGGTTCTCCTCCATGGCAATCGTCATCTTTTTCTCTTTAGATTTTTTAAAATTCCGGGGAAACTAAGTAGATGGTATGGAATATTTTCTACTTAGTTTCCCAGGACTGGGGACGTCTACCCGGGCCAGTACCGACATGAAAGGTTTGTGGGACTGCGTTATCTCGGGGAAAAACGGACCGATGATTGTTCGTAGGAGGAACGAATAATCATGGGAAAGGACAGATCGAGGAAACCCTCCTAAACAAAATCGCACTATTCATGGAAGGAGTACAAATGCCGAATCCAGATATAGCACGTGAAGCCGATTACGTATCTGCCACGTATGGCGAGATCGCTCACGAGGCAGAGATGGACGATCTCACGTATCAAATGTGGGAGTCGAATATTTCCTGCCCGGAATGCGGCAGCAAGTCGCGGCATGGTGTCCCCATGGATTGGGTCGCCTGTGGCTCCTGCGGCAACGAGGATCTCTAGATCCTTCGAAGCCCTCTGTAAGAAAATAAAGAGGGCTTCTCACGAGAAATTTTCTATGTAGGAAGTTTTTCGTGAGAAGAACGTTTCCAGTTTAAAGGAGTTTGTGATGGCGAGAGAAAAGCAGGCCAAGATCGCTGGTGGGGTGGGTCGAAAGAAGAATGTCCAAAAAGACATTCCTAGCTTTCTTCTTCTCTTTGGGAGGACAAGGAAGGGCGCGCTTAGATCGCGTTTTTACACTCCCAGTCAACGGCAGAGGCTCGGTCTCTAGAAGCCACAGGAGAGTCTTGCATTAAGCGAGACTCTCCTGGGCGACTCTCTGGAGTAGTTTACAGTGAGGGCATAACCCGAACTGTCCAAAACACTTGACAAAATATTCATAATATGCTATAATGGACTATTAAGATAAAAAGTTCTCTACAATATATGCAAGATGAATGAATACCCCATTAGATAGAGCTCGCTCATCTAACGGGGTAAGGTTTGGCAGCCATTCTTCGCCTTCGGCGGATCATGGGCCAAGCCCTTAGGAGTTTAGAAAGGAGGTTATGAGGTAATCTTACAGTGTCGGATAGAGCCCGGCCAAGAGAAGCCTCGCCTCCACAGTTCTTTGTGGATAGGATATGGTATCGGGTTTCGCTGGGCACGATCTGCCCTGTGGCTACATGCCAAAAACGGGCCCGATATCTCCTCCTTTCTGGACTTCTTTGAGAAAACTTTTTCCCTGCTTAGCTTTTTGGGGTCATTACATAATGATTTCAGAAAGCTGTACGGGGTCGGGTGCTTCGGCATTGGTGCAGTGGTTGGTCCAAGATATGAGTCTCTGGCTCTGCAAACCTTAAAAATCCACACAAGACGCTGTAGACCCGTACAGCAACCAAGGTATAAAGATGTGCTCTGGGGGTCATGCCGCAACGATGGCATGGAGTAGGAATTAACCTCGATCCGGCTAAACAGCCGTATGTCCAGAGCACATTCCTTCATCAAAGATTTTTATTACATTTATAGAAGTTTCTGATGAAGGTATATTGAAAATATAAAGGAATTTAGGGAGGAGGTGGGAGAGACAGAAACCGCTGTTTCCGGGGGAGTCTTTCCTTAAACGAGATGAACAGGTTTCGTATATTCTTGGACAGGAGGCGAAAGGTATCCTCCGGGGGACGCTAATGAGCCCCAGCCAAGAAACCTCCGCCTGAAGATTTTTTCTTCAGGTAAGGTATCAGGTTGTCAGTCGACCGTAATTATTGGTCTTTGCCTCACATAGAGGTGACTGTCGTCCGATCAATGTGGGCCAATGTGGACCTGATACCGCCCCCTCTCTGGATTTCTTTGAAATATGAATACTTAGCAAGGAGTTTAGAGTGGAGGAATCTGCGAACATTTCTGGTGGCCAGTTTTCGGACCTGGCATTAAAACCGATATCTAAGGTCTCAAGACCCATTTTATAGACCAGTTTTCCGGACCTGGGACTAAATACCGGAACCCTCCACTTTGAACTTCTTTGATAATTAAGGAATTTAGAGAAGAGGAACTCTATCGCGGAAGTGCCTTTGGTTACGCCTTTCTGAAGCCGTCAGCACGGAACGGTGCCTACCCGGTTAGCCCAAAAGGAGCCGGGCTTCAGTACAGCAGGGAGAGAAGTGCCACAATCGGGTAAGAAACAACCCGATAAGCCCCACAAGAACAAAAGCCCTTCTCGGGTCAGATGAACCGGGCGGAAATTGGGGTGTCTCAACGGGGTGGTCCGGGTGCCCGACGCGCAAGGTCTGTCCGGTAGTACCGAGAATACTGCCTAAACGATGACAGGAAACTGCATGTTTTGCGTCCATCACCCATCCGTTCAAATCCATCTCTGACTGGTGAGGCAGATCCGCGACAATCCTGGGAGAGATCCTCTATTGTGAAGAAGGATAAGTACCTCTATATGTATTTATCCACCCTTCTCTGAATTTCTTGACAATATAATACGACACGAGGAGAGAGTGCAGTATTATTTACGTAAAACTTTACGTAAATAATCATCACGGCCGTGATGACTGGTCGAGGTCATCGTTTTAATAATCAGAAACAGCGACTCTCTCATGAGGTCGCTGTTTCTGTATTCGCCCGACACCGTTGACCTTAATTGCTGCGGTGTCTGGCGAGGACATAGGAAAGGACTGAATGTAGGAAGGAGGTGTGAGAAATGTTTTACCTATGTCGGTTTTCCAACGGGTTTCAGATCGTCGTTTCTCCCGACTCGAAATACGAAGGAGTCGAGCTGGTAAAGATTACTACCAAGCTCGAACCCGCAGACTATCGTGCGCCCGTCTACTGCGGATGCAGCGAGAGGCATTGGGACTATGCCGAGGGTACAGTCCAAGTGCACCTCTCTGGGGGTTACCCCACGGTAGACTATAGCGGGGTTAAAGATCCTTCGTTTCCGTGCGAGAACGGTTCATCTGATGCAGAAGACCCCACACTTGCTAATGTAAGTATGGGGCAAGGAGGAGACTCAAAGGAATAAGAGTCCAAGCGACGCCGATGAGTCTCCCTTCACCAGAGTTTACTAATACTATAGTAGATTCTGGTGAGGAGGTGAGCAGAATGGCCAAAGTGCTTTGTTTCTGCAAGAGGTGCGGTTTTGATCAGCTTGGAGTTCCTGACGATCCTTGTCCCAATTGTAAAAAGGGAACTCTCGAGAAAGATTGGACCCAGCACATGAGCATCGAGAGTGACTTCTCGAGTGGCCATCAAGTGCTCGTAACCCACAGAAGTCAGCACCCACTCACAGGAAAGTATTGCTCTTTGCACCGAACCCAGGAGTAAGAAACGGCTAAATTGGCCAAATTAGCCGTTTCCAACCTCACCAGAATTTGTTAACTCACGATTTTAATGTGTTTTGGCGAGGAGGTGATAAAAATGAAGCGATTCCGCTTCCGAGACGGGTGGTTTACATTCTGGATGGTTCCGGCTGACGAGAGGCGCGTGGCACTGTTCCGGGTCCGAGAAGATAGAACTCCAGTCGAGCGCGCGATTGAAAAGGGATACCCAAGGGGCATACCCATTCAGCCCGCACCTTCCGAGTTAATCTGGGTGTGGTTCGTAACTCATCCCGATTATCCCGTCCTCGAAGAGAGCACGGAAGCGCCTGTCAAATAGCAACTTGCGTCCGTGCTCTCCTCACTAGGGTTTATCAAAGAAACTTCCTCCGTCGCTTGAAGCTATGGAGGACACAGTGGTAGACTGTAGTAAGGGAAGCAAAAACCAAGCAAGAAAGAAGGAGGTTCGAAATGCAGTTTCTACAGATTCACACAGTACAAGAGATCGTCCAACCCCTGCCTGGGGGGCCGGTCAATATACGACACTGGGTGTCTCGGACCAAAGATCCTGACGATGGGACATTCCATCTTCACGAAGTCACACGTCTCGTGTTTCGCTTCTCAGACGAGAAGCCCGAGCCGATTCGAGCCCAGGTAGTTTCCTAGCTCCCCATAAGCGGAAGTCGACCCATTCGACAGGCTCAGGGTCGACTTCCGCCTCTATCAAAGTGTAGTAGAGATAGTAGATTTTGATAGGGGAATGTATTACAATATAGAAGGCTCTTTACATAAACAAAAACTCAGCTTGGGGTGATCGGAAGGAGGAAGGAATAATGGAAAAACGTAAAGTAAAGGACCTTATTTGGTC
>JAHCSD010000038.1 GCA_018609185.1 Patescibacteria group bacterium | reverse complement strand
GGTGTACAAACGTCCTACCTTCGTGTTCTATGATGACGACATGGAGCATTTTAGTGACTGGATGTATCAGCGAGGGCTTGAAGCCAAAAAAGAATTCTATGTATGTTTCAAAATATTCCCCACGCTTAAAAAAACGATTAAGTTTATCCAGGACCATCCCGAAGATATTCTCCACTGGGAGAAAAATTACGAACGCACTACGGCGGTCATCAGGAGATGGAGGGCGCTTTGCCGTGATCTTCGCTGGAGCGACAGAAGGAAGGTATTTCCAGACGTTCCTGAACCAATAGAGACAAAACTTCGTGAGACCTACGATCTTCTTCAAGAGGCAAAAGAGCATTTACAAGAGTGTGAATCAATTAAGGCGGCAGAAAAAGCAAACATAGTAGCAAAGAACATCGTTGCTATCAGACGATCTACACGAAGCAAAAATACAAAAAAGGCATCCTAAAGGATGCCTTTTATTTACGAGCCGTAGTCTTTGTGGTACTATGAAAAGTTATTATTGGGAAAGATATTCGTGTGCATCACGTCTTTATTATAATAGGCGTCATATACACAGGAAATCTATGCCAGCTCAAGAAATTAGCAAACGAGACGAGAAAGCGTTTTTGGACGCGCATGATTGGTATGCGCCGCGTATTTTCCGGCACGTGTATTTTCGCGTAAGTTCAAAAGAAATAGCAGAAGACATCACAAGCCAGGTATTTCTTAAAACATGGAAATATCTTTTGGAGACAGATATCAATAATGTAAAGAGCTTTCTCTATCGTGTGGCAAACAATCTTCTTGTTGATCACTACAGAGCCAAGGGGAGAGAACCGGTGTTAATCGACGAGGAATTTGAGAAAATATTTTTTTATGATCAGGATATTGTGAGAGAGATTAACAGCCAAGAAGAACTAAAAGAAGTACGAGGTGCTATGTCGTATCTTCAGAAAGATTTTCGTGAGGTGCTCGTCTTACGATATATAGACGGGTTTTCCATCGATGAAATAGCGGAAACCACCCAAAAGTCGACCAACGCAGTGTATATCGCAATATCACGAGGAATTAAAGAATTAAAATCGATACTAACTCAATTCGGGGAGGTTCAACCTCCTCGGGGAGGTTCAACCTCCAAACATTGACGTTATTCGTATCGGCATCGTGTTTATGATGGATGAACAAAAAATAATTAAATATTTAAAATCACTTACGCATTTCGATCCTGACAAGAGTTGGCTTCGTGCAAGTAAAGAAGAATTAATAGACTTTATGAAACACACCTCGCCCCGAAGAAATAGCGTTTTTGCTCCTTTTGCGTTTTTGCACAACATGAAGTTTGCTGCAGGCGCGTTAATTCTTGTTCTGTTTCTTGGTTCGGGCGCAGGAGCCGCATTTGCTTCTCAAGAAAGCCTGCCCGGAGACACTCTTTTTCCGGTGAAATTATTTACCGAGGAAGTGGAGAAGTTTCTCGCACGAAGCAATGAAACAAAGGTGGAACTCAGCATCAAGTTTGCAGACCGGAGAATAAAAGAAGTTATTCAACTTACCGCCAACACAGAAAACCAGGGGGACGAGAATCAGGAAGAAATCAAGAACAACATTGAGCGCTTCAAACTGGAAATTGAAAGGGGGGAGGGATTCCTTGCAAAACTTGATATTAAGCACAAGAAGAAACAAGACATCTTAAAACTTGTTCTGAAGTTTGAAGGAGACCTTGCGAAGCACCAGGAGATTCTGGAGGACCTTGAAGATGTAGTTCCAGAGCAAGCAAAGGAAGCCATCCGACGAGCAAGAGAAGCGTCGGCAAGGGGAGAGATAGTATCATTTAAGTTAGTTTTAAAAATAGAGAGTGAATCTGAAGAAGGAGACGAAGAAGAGGATGAAAATGGGGAAGAAGATGAAAACCAAAGGGGCGAGGAAAGAAATATTCAGGGAAGCATTGGCGCCGCCCAAGGGAAGATTGGGGCTGCAGCTAATAAGATTGATGCGACCGAGAGAAGGATTAACCGTGAAAAAGAAAGAAGAGGAGAGGAATTCACGAGCGCGGCCCAAACGAAACTCGATGAAGCAAAGACGCTTCTGGAAGAAGCAAGATCTGATTTTGAGGATGAAGAGTTTCTTTCTGCCTTTGAAAAAGCCCAGCAAGTAATTCGTCTTTCTCAAGACGCAAAACGCCTTATTAAAGAAGAACCGAGTGAAGAAGAAACAGATGAGGAAGAAGGTGACGAAGACGAGCAAGGAGGCGAAGGAGAAGAAGAGGATGAAGGTGATACTGGAGAAGGTGATACTGGAGAAGGTGATACTGGAGAAGGTGAAGGAGAAGGCGAAGAAACAACTACGTAATAAAATAATTATCAACTAATCAAAAACGGGGCTTGAGCCCCGTTTTTGATTGAAGCTTGACTTATATTAATATACTTGTTAGGATAAGCTGTAAAATTTGAACGTTGAAAATTTAAAGGAGGCACTCTAATGAGTTTCGAGAAAAAGCTCGAGCGGATTATGCCGAATGGCCGAGCAATGTTTTTGGCATGGGATCAGGGTATGGAGCATGGGCCAAGGGGTTTTGCTCCCAGTCTTGGTAATGAAGATCCGGATCAGATTCTTACGATTGCTTTGGGCGGAAAATTTACTGGGGTGGTGCTCCTTCCGGGAGATGCAGAAAAATTCTACACAACCAATCCAGCATTTCATAAGAACGTTCCGCTTATTCTCAAGGTAAATTGCAAGAGCGAACTCTATCAAGACGATGATCCCTATTCACCGTTGCTTTTTTCACGTGCGGGAGATGCGGTTCAAGTTGCATTCGACATGGATGCGTCTGCCATTGGCTACACTATCTATTTGGGTAGTAAATATGAGTATCGCATGATGCAGGAATTTCATAGCCTTGCTTCTGCTGCTCACGTGAGAGGCCTTCCGGTTATCGCGTGGGTGTATCCGAGGAGCAAGAGCTGGGAGTTGATAGATGACCAGATCAACTGCGCTCTTACTGAGGGAGAAATAGATAAAGAAGATAACGAAGGTATAGGGAAATTTATCAATGATAGATTCGAAAGTGAATCTAAATCATTGCACAACGCTATTCGAGAGGCAGTTATTAGACGTTGTCCGGTTGAGGAGACACCTACGATCGTAGCCTACGCGGCATCGGCCGCAGCGCGGCTCGGCGCAGATATTGCAAAGATCAAGTATTCGGGTGATGTCGAGTCATTCCGATGGGCGGTTCGCTGTGCGGGTAAAACTAAGGTGGTAATGTCCGGCGGGCCGAAATCTGGAAAATTCCTCGAGCAAGTTAGAGAGGTGATAGAAGCGGGTGGTGTCGGAGTTGCCGTCGGCCGGAACGTCTGGCAGTCTGAAAGGCCGCTTGAAGTTGCACGTGATCTTCGCGAAATCATTTGGGAGAAGGCGAGATGAAAATCGGAGTTTTGACTGGCGGGGGAGATGCCCCCGGGCTTAATGCTGCAATTCGAGCAATCGTGAAAGATGCATGTCGTCACCATGGCGACGAAGTATTAGGCATTAAATACGGATGGGCAGGTTTGATTAATGAAAAGGCGTCGGAAGAAGACAGGGTTATTCCTCTTACCTTGAAAGATGTTTCGGGAATCCTTATAAAAGGCGGAACAATTATCGGGGCTTCTCGAACAAACCCACTTGAGCGTAGGGGCGGCATGAAGGCTCTCAAAAGGAATTTTGAGAAGTTCGGTCTTGATGCCCTTATCGCAATTGGAGGCGAAGATACGCTCGGTGTGGCGTACAAAGCCTTTTTGCGATATGGTCTTCCCGTGGTAGGTGTCCCTAAGACAATCGATAATGACCTTTGGGAGACAGACTCTACGATTGGATTCAATACCGCATGCCATATTGCGACAGAGTATATCGACCGTCTTCACTCAACAGCTGAATCGCATAACCGTGTTGAGGTGGTTGAAGTAATGGGTCGGCATACGGGTTGGATTGCCATACGATCGGGAATGGCCGGAGGGGCAGACGCCATTCTTATTCCGGAATTTCCCCTTACCATAGATACAGTGTGCGAGATTATACAACAGCGAATTGCCGAGGGAAAGAAATTCAGTATTATTGTGGTGTCAGAAGGATATAAACTTGACGGTAAATTGGTGGTACAAAGCGGTGGAAAAGATGCCTTCGGTCACGAAGAATTAGGAGGTGTCAGTGCGCCTTTGTCAGCCATACTTGAAGAGAAGCTGAATAAAAAGATTAGGCGGAAAGATGACAAAATTGAAGTTAAACCAGAGAAGCTTGGACGCGTGCAGAGAGGCGGGATCCCCAACACTTACGACAGGGTCCTGGCCACTCGTTTGGGGCTTCGGGCGGTGGATCTTGTGCATAATCATCAGTTTGGTCGTATGGCCGCAATCAAGGGATACGATATTGTGGATGTTGAGTTGAAAAGCGCAGTTGGTGCAGCCGACGAAGAGCGAAGGGTACGTACAGTGCCCAAAGCGCTGTTTGAGACCGCAACGCGATTATTTGGATAACAAATTAAAGGCACAACATAGTTGTGCCTTTTCAAATTCATAATAATGTGGTATAATTAAAAATCAATGAAAAACAAAGTAAAAAAAGTATACGTAGGTCTTTCTGGAGGTGTTGATTCTGCTGTTTCTGCCACCCTGCTTTTGAAGCAAGGTTTTGACGTACGCGGAATTTTTATGAAGTGTTGGTCGCCCGAATCCGCAGGCATTGAATTTTCCGGCGAGTGCCAGTGGGAACGTGATCAGAAGGATGCGAAGGCGGTTGCGGAGCATCTTGGCATTTCGTTTGAAACATGGAATTTTGAAAAAGAATACAAAGCTAAGGTGGTTGACTATATGGTTGAAGAGTATCGCGTTGGACGGACGCCCAATCCTGACGTGATGTGTAATCAAGAGATCAAGTTCGGCCTTTTTTTTGATCGTGCGATGCGCGAGGGCGCAGACCGTATTGCTACCGGTCATTACGCGCGGATTAAAAAAAGTGGGGGAACGTTCTCACTTTTTGCCGGGGAGGATAAGAACAAGGATCAGAGTTATTTTTTATACCGGATTAGACAAGCGCACCTCGCAAAGGCGCTGTTTCCTATCGGAGAATATACTAAAGAAAAGGTTAGAAAAATTGCTAAAGAATTTGGGCTTCCCAATGCAGAACGTCGTGACAGCCAGGGAATTTGCTTTGTGGGCGAACTAGATTTGAGGGAATTTTTAAAGATGTATATTAAAGAAAGTCCCGGAACCATTCAAACAAGTTCGGGAAAAAACATAGGTTTTCATATTGGGCTGCCATTTTATACTATTGGGCAAAGGCGTGGGATGGAAATTGGCGGAGGGATGCCTTACTATGTTGCAAATAAAGAACCCCAAACAAATACTCTGCTTGTTGCTGAGGGAGATAACGACCCCGTTCTTTATTCTGATAGGTTATCTCTTGAAGATATTCACCCCGTTAGAAATGGAATTTCTAACGGGGTTCACTGGATTTCGGGTAATGAACCAAAATTGCCGTCTACGTGTAAGGCACGTATTCGCTACCGCCAACCCCTCCAAAAATGCACCATTGGTAAGAGCTTAGCTCTTACCAATTTGGATGTGAAATTTAAGGAAGAGCAGCGCGCGGTTACACCCGGGCAATCCGTTGTGTTTTATAAAAAAGAAGAGGTGTTGGGCGGAGGTGTGATAGTATAAAATACCTGAATTAATTCAGGTATTTTAAAAGACCTTGCATTTCACAAGGCCTTTTTGTTTTTCGAAAAGATTAATGCGCAGCTTGTCGTTCTTCTGGTGGAACTTGCATAGTCGGAGAAGTCGCAATATGTTCTTCAACGTTAGCTCGGACAACATCTGGGTCTTTGTACCAGTCTTTATTGATATCAATAAAGACTTTTTGACTATCCGGAACATCATCCTCAGAAGGATAAATTGCAGTGACCGGGCAAACCGGTTCACATGCGCCACAATCAATACAGGTTTCTTCATCGATATAAAGCATTTTATCTATGCCTTCTTCCCAGTTAATACAGTCAACCGGGCACACCTCAACACAAGATTGATCTGTAGTACCGATACAGGGATCCGTGATTACAAACGTCATTATCTATCCTCCTTTCTATTTCCCGATTTTTCCTCATTCTTCCATTATTTTCTTTTGAAGTGTAAGGAATGCATCCATTAATGCCTCGGCCTTTCATCGGGTAATTATAGCACACCATTAAAAAATTACAAGAAAAAGCCGTCTTTTGGAGACGGCTTAGGTATGTTATTTGAGATAATTCAGAAGTCCTCCTGCGAGTATGATGTTTCGTTCGCGGTCATTGAGATCGAGGCCGACGGTAAATGTTATTTGGTTTGTAACAAGAATGGTAGTGTCGTATCCCACAGAAACATCCTGCTTGATAAAGGGAAGCGACCATCTCGCATTACGGGTTGCCTGGTGTAATACTTCCTCATCAATGCGTATCGGTACGACTCCTTGCGCAATGAGGTTTCTTCGATGAATTCGTGCGAAAGATTTCGCAAAGACAGCGGTGACACCTAAGAATCGAGGCGCAAGGGCCGCGTGTTCCCGGGAAGACCCTTGTCCGTAGTTTTCTCCCGCAACAATAAATCCTTCGTCAGATTTCTTCGCGCGCTGGGCAAATTTAGAAGGTGGTTTTAGTTTCGGGTTGTTAGAATCTTTCAGAT
>JAHCSD010000037.1 GCA_018609185.1 Patescibacteria group bacterium | reverse complement strand
TTGAGATATGCGGCGAGTGTGGACGCAAGGGTTTTCCCTTCTCCTGTCTTCATTTCGGCAATCTTCCCCCGGTGAAGCGCAATGCCTCCTATGAGCTGTACGTCAAAATGCCGTTGATTAAGCGTTCGTTTTGCGGCCTTTCGCGCGGCCGCAAATGCTTCGGGTAACAAGTCGTCCAATGTTTCTTTTTCTCCGAGACGCTTTTTGAATTCCTCGGTTTTATTTCGCAGTTCGGCATCAGAAAACTTCTCGAATTCGGGTTCGAGAGCATTAATTTTATCAACAAGGGGACGCAATTTCTTTATCGCCCCCTCATTAGAATCACCTAAAATTTTAGATAATATTCCCATTACGGATTTATCCTAGCACTCGTATATCAAGTTTACAAATGTTTGTATTGTCCAGTACTATCTAAATTTCAAAATCGGCAAACACTTCTACGCTCTAGAGCAAAGAAGTGTTTGCCAATTTCTGTACACAAGACCAAATCTACACAAAAAGCAGCTCCGAAAAGCCGCTTTGTATTTATTATTCAAGAAAAAGGATCAAACAACGCACGCCTGCGCCGGATTTTTTGAATTCTGACGTATAGACGGGAATGATGGTATATCCGAGTTTCCAAAGCCATTTAAGGAGTTTTTCGTACTCTTGTTCGTGACTTAAAATTTCATCGAATCGTTTATCCTTCTTCTCGAGCGGAACACCAGAGGCACTTCTCTGAAATGAATCCTCGCTATAGTCGTCAAAGGGAATATTTAAAAGAACCGTATTCCCTACCCAGACGCTATTACACACGAAATGAGGAGCAAGTTTTTCGGGAACTTCGTATCGTACGATAGAAAGCTTTCGAAGTCGGTCGTTACTTGCTCCATCAAAGGCGCCAGGGAAGTAAATAAGTGCGTCCTTTTCCCTCAAACTCATAGCACAAGTATCAAGGTGATAAAAATCAGGGTTAACCAGTTGAAGGGGAGTGATTTCCTTCTTGAGCTGCAAGAGTGGATGTATATAATCTTTAGCTTCCTCGGAAGATCGAAAGCCGTATCCAAAAAGATACGTATCCTTTAATGTAATCACATCTCCCTGGCCCTCAAAGAAAATACTCTCGGGGAGCTCAAATACCTCATACCCCAGACGCTTAAGCCATCTACGGTAATGGGGCTTTTCGGGTCTGCGAATTGGCTGACGGAAATTTGAAAGAACAAATCTCCCGTATCGTCCCCATGCACCATTTGCACACCAGAGCAAACCCCATAAGTTTTCTTGAGGCTCAATCTGGTACACCTCGAGTCCCAAACTCGTATAAAGATTCGCAATGCTAACCCACTGCAGCCATGCCTTATGTTTATCAGGCTGATCATTAATGTTCATATGCGGATTCTCAATCGCAGGAATTTCATAATACGTCGGCGGACACATCAATACTTTCATTTTTCACCACCCTCCGGGCTGGATATACTTCTACATCCAACCAGAATAATATTTACTATTTTGTATTCAGTTTCCTTCTTACTACAACCGGGCCGGAAGCCTCTTTATCAAAGAACTATCCCATAAACCATAACATGACGCTGAATACGTGTAAAGAAATGAAAAAGCGGCTTCCGTGTTGGTTGCCGCTTGGCTTCCTGATAAAGGAGTTAATTTAATTGTATGTTTTGGGTTTGAAGTTGAGCGAAGATAAATCTTGCTTGTTCAAAGAGTAAGTAAACGGCTCTTTGGGAAAGAGGGATGTCCAGCCAGACGATAGAACCAGTAATACCGTTATTCTCTTGATGTTCGTTAATACTATACCAGATTAGTTCATTTGCAACCAAGTTTTTTTCTGTAAAGTTTGTGTCGAGTTCAGAAAGCATCATTTCGAGATTGGGCGACAAGCCTTTCCGATGAGAAACTGGACGAACCTCGAGAAGACCTTCGACGGTTCCGTCTTCTGTGACATTGACGGAGAGGTAAAAGTAGAGAAGGTCATTTTCTCCAAATCTTTCACCAACACGAAACTCATCAATGACACCATCTTTCCCAAAGTCAGAGATGCTGATACTTCTTATATCCTTTTCAGAAAAATCGAGGTCCCAATATATATTCTTCTCGTACTCGGTTATAGACAGCTTGGCGGTATATGTTGGTCCGTCTTCATAAAGCGTAACAAGAACGTCACCAACCTCTGTTTCTGTGTACGAGGAGTGTTTTGTTACTTTAATACCATCGTTCTCACCACACGCAACACCTAGAAATGCAACCGAAGCGAAGAGAAGCAGAAGTCCGATTACCTTTTGCATTTAGTCCCCCTTTCCTTTATAGGCTTCTGCTTGATTAAGAATGGATTGTGAAACGCTAAGGAGTTCTTCTTTCACGTCTCGATCCAGTTCAATTTTGATACTGCCTTTTTCTGCTGGAAGTGTACTCCTGTTTTCTCCGTGCAATATAGATGCGATGATGCCTTCCTTGGTAAGGAGCGGAACGTTGTTTTCCGCGTCGTGCGCGTAAAGAGTTCCGTTAATTCGTCTTTCTCCGTATGTGTATACATGGATGGTGAACAGACGATTCCAATCTCCATCCCTTACCTCCCAATGGTAACTATTTTGAGCGCCGAAAGAGGCTTCCTTAAATTCAAACGTCAGAAGGATTGGGATAGATCTATCCTCGGACCAGATATTCCATTCTTCTTTTTCTGTGGTTAATTTGTAGGTATACCTTAGCAGATATTCCTGGTAATCTATAACAATTTCTGCATTTCCTACCTGCTTATCTAAAACTTCTTCCTCTGTACTGCGAGATGAGTCGGAAGAGCCACATCCTACAGATAGGAAAAACAGGCTAACACCCAAAATACCAAAAACGAACAAGGTAACAGTTCGAATCATCTGCCTACTCCTTTCTCAAGGAACTAAATCTTGTTCCAATGTGGAACATCGTAGTTTATCACAATTATTTAATCCTGTCAAGGTTTTCAAAACAAAAATCCCGGGGCGGGATTCAAATCAACCTCTCTTCCCCATCAAAGATCGTGCAGGAGTAGGTTCCGAAAAGCGCCGTCTCTCTCCTACCCCCTAAAGACTGTACGAGATAGGCTTCAAAAAGCGCCGTATTTCTCCTCCCCCAAGATGGATGTATTCCCTTTTGAACAATAGCGGAGATTCGGTTACAACTACATGAGTGGAGTAGTAAAAATTGCTGTTTGAGTCACGACGCAGTCGGGACGAGTTCAATTTTTGCGTTAAACGCAACGAGTGGTTAGTTGTCCGAATCGAAGCGTAGTGAAAAAGGGAATACATCCATCGCCCCTACACCCCTTCTTCCCGCACCCTCCCCTTTCGATAAAACCGCGCACTCGGGTCAAGCTTAAGATCCTTCTTTGCTTTTCGTGCACCTCGTTTGTATTGGGCAGATCGCTTACCCTTGTATTTCCTTAGTTCACGCGCAATTTTGTCGCGTACTCGATCTATCGCAATGTGAATATCAACATCTTGCGCCTCTGCTCGCAGAGTGCTTTTTCCGGGAAGCTTGATTTGCGCTTCCGCCCTAAAAACCTCACCCTTATGGTGATGCTTACTCGTCTTCCCCACCTCAATCCAGGCCTCGGCCTCAAATCCAATACCTTCAAGGTATTTTTCAAGATCACGGCCCAATTTATCCTCAACATACTGACGAAGTATAGGAGTAAGTTTGAAATTTGTTGCTTTGATATTAAGTTTCATGCCAGTGTTCTCAACGAAACGAACAAACTTGTTTGTGGCGTTGAGTTGTTAGAACAGTGAGCACCCCGTTAGATAGAGCTCACAAGCTCGCTCATCTAACGGGGTAAGGTTTGACAGCCAATCCGCCGTCCGCCTCGAGCGGACTCTTGGGTCAAGCCCTTATATCCACCCCTGGATAATACCAATCCCGCTCCCTTTCATTGATTATAAACACACTCCCCCATTCTCTACCAGACAGAGAAAACTCTTCGCCCGAGATGCGAAGCCAGTGTTTCACCGCACCCCGCTCTATCTCATATACACGCTCGTCTCCTTCAGCTCTTACCAGGGTAGAATCTTGGTAGTAATCGAGTACCTCTTGACCAACTTCGATGATATCTTCCCAATTCAGATGCTCGTAGCTTTCAAATATATCAGCAGAAGGAATCCAGCGTTTGTAATTCCCTCTAATAACATATACATTCTCTTCTCCGCTTGCACGAAGCAACGATCCGTCGGGATAGGAAGGAATCACAAGGAGCGGACGCTTTTCAAGAAGCTCTACGGTAAGCGTGTAAGAAATATCTTGTACGTCTCGAGGATTAACGTTTGTCTGATTTGAAAGAATAACTACCACACGGGAGACATCCTTCCCAAATTCCTCGACATAGGACTTTCCTGAAACTCCCCTGGTTTCATCCGAAACTAGATTCACAAATGCGACTTCGCTCTCGCCCGTAGCTTTTGTGATCACGTACGGAACGCGGAAAACAGGATCTTTTACAAAAGAAATGAAGCCTATCTCGACCACATGCTTAGAAATCCCGGAGCCGGGGGTATACTCCTGCCATACTGCCTCCCAGTCTTTAAGAGAGTCAACCTGGGTGATGCGCCCGCCGGAAGAATAGGGATCCTGAAACGTGATGTGAAGATTTTCATGGTTAAGGTTGGGGTTTAAATAGCAATACGTATTCGAGGGAAGTACATTGCAGTTATTTATAAGATTGGTGATGGTCCAGTTGGTAAAAATATCTGAAAAAGTGATCCGATGCCCAAGGCGAGCAAGTGCTTCGTTAATACTTGCAATACCCACTTTATCCGTTTGGAGAATCTCACGGAATAGCTCCTTGCCGTAGTGGTCCAACAGATACTGCCCAAACAAATTCACTACGGCATAATCGGGGCCCAGGTTCCTCCATTCAATCAACGAATCCGAGGGACGCGAGAGAAACACTGAAACTCGACGCTCAAGGTTACCCCCTGCATACGGACTGTCATACCCCAACAAGGTTGGCGCAACTTCTGAACGTGTCTCATTGAGCCAAATATCATCATCTACTTCACGCAAGACATTTTTTTGATAATACGTAATAAGGTGTTGAAACTCATGGGCAATGAAACTCTTCATACGGTCAGCCGTGATAAAACGAGCGTTAATATAAAACATCTCGCGCTCGTTGCTCGTAGAAATTTTCGATTGTGGATGCTCGTCATTAGTATTAAAATACCCACCTGCGGTTTCAATTAGCCGCGTAAGCAAAATGGTTACCCGGGGATCATTATCAATACCGGGTGACCATATGTCCCCAAGAAGATTTATAAGGCCCGGGTAAATAGTGCTGTCAAATTCTTTACCAAGCTCCTCAATCGCCTGCGTTACACTGTTTTGCTCTCCCACTGAAAGGCTTAACCAGTATTCATCTTCAACATACCAGTAGGCATGCTGTGACTCTTTATGAAGAGTTGCGGTGATTTGGGTTCTTGCTATCCAGTCATAGTTCGAATCAACAAAAAACGCCTCTCCTGCACTGGCATAAGAAGCAAAGATAAAGAATAAACTTGCCGCAAGGAACAAAACAGGAACAATTCGTCTCATTACTTTATTATAGCATGAATCCTCCCCACCGCAAAGCGGTGGGGTATCCTCTATTTATACATCACCCTCCTTCGCCAAGGCTACGGAAGGGTTATTCTCCTTATCGTCCATACGAAGACTGGATTCATTCTTCCGAAGCCATGCGTTCCAATTTGTTACACTAGTATTCCACGACGCCCATTCATTCTCGCCGCAAGCGGCGAGGTATTCTGGGCGAAGGAGAATAAAAACAATTTTTCCACACCCGGTGCTACAATTACTTGCCAGGAAGTGAAAATTTGACTGCCAGCTGGCAAGCGTATGTTTCGCAAAGCGAAACATTGTCGAATTTCTACTTCCTGGCTTGACACGGAAACCATTATCTGCTAGGATGGGGATAGTGAGTGCCCTCGCCTTGCGCGAGGACAATTCTACTAGTCGGCAAAGAGCCCCCATTTTTTGGAGGCTCTTTGCTTGTAATCTAGCGTCTAATCATGTTATTAATACAATGGGCCCGGTAGACTAGCACTCACTAAAGACTTTTAGAATTGGAGTCAACTTCTCCGGGTCCTATAAAAATGTTCGAAACCGAGTTTCGAACATTTTTAGTTAGTTTTGAGGCTCTTTGAGTTTTTCAAGCTGTATCAAAAACTGCTCAATTTCTTCCTCGAGTTCTGGGTTTATTTCTGCAGCCACCCGCGCGGCTTCTCCGGCTTTATCATATATTCCCTCGCCCGCATAGAGTCCCGCGAGAACCAAGTAATACGTATCCTCATTAGAATACAGTTGGGTGAGTTTTTCAAAATACTGAAGCGAGCCAGGGAGGTAGCCTATCCTTCTATACACAAGCGAAACCCAAAACGCTTCGGGCATCCGGGAAAATCCTCCAAGTGGCGGGTAGCCTGCGGCGAGCACCGCTGCGGTATCAAGCGTATTTTTTGCGCTTTCGAGGTCCCCTTGGGCGATTTGTGAAATCCCCAGGAACCACCATGCCTTAGGGAATCGCGGATCAAGATCCCGGGCTCGTCTGAAAAATTCCTCTGCTTGTTCAAAATCTTTTTTGAACATTTGGGTCGCTCCTATTTCATACAGTAGTTCCCCGCGGGTAGGGCTTATCTCAAGCCCCGCGCTCAATATCTCTTCTGCATCCGTAGAT
>JAHCSD010000003.1:9296-21355 GCA_018609185.1 Patescibacteria group bacterium | reverse complement strand
TGTATATTCTGCGGTGGTGCAGAACTCGCCGCGGGTGGTGACCTGTGTGCCGCCGGAGAATGGATTGTTGGAGGTTCAATCGATACCGCAAACTGGACTTATGGAGCAGGCAAAACCATCAAAGGAGCAGCTGGCTCACTAATACCTTGATAACATCACCTCAAAAATACATAACAATATCATGACTAAACTTTCGAAAATACTTATTTTTAGTATGCTGGTTATTGGTTTTTGGGCGCTCCTAAGCTCCTTTGTTCTCGCTCAAAGGCTCGAGCTTGATTATCCCGGCCTTCCCGGAGCACCAGACGTTCCTGATTTACCCGATTTTATTCAATATCTCTTTCGTTTTGCGTTAGGATCTGCAGGCGCTCTTGCATTCGGAGTCATTGTGTTCGGAGGTATCAGATATATAACGTCTGCGGGAAACCCAAGCGCCCAAGGAGACGCAAAACAATTAATCCAAGGAGCGATTCTCGGCCTACTCCTTCTTCTCGGTTCTGTCCTTATTTTAAACACCATTAATCCCGGTTTTACGAACTTCGGGACGCTGCCCGATTTAACTCTCGGTATCCAAGGGGCAGAAGTTAATTCTTGTATTGCGTGTCTTGACCAATTTTCTGATGCGGAGTGCGGCTGTGTATATAAAGACTCGGGGGACTCATTCGAACATCTCTCGTGCCCTCGCGATAACAGTGTCCCCGGGCCCACAAACTGGTGGTGTACCACAGACCAAGTTTGTGTAGATTTTTCAGAATATGATAGGTTCGCGGGTCGTCCCCAAGATTTTGTGTATTGTTGCAACCCAATATCTTGTACCGCCAGGCTTAAACGCTGATTTTTAGACAGAACCTCATTCCATGGCTGGCATGACATTCGGGGAAAATGTGACGTATTAAAAATACGGTGGATATCCACCGTATTTTTCATTGTTTCAACGAAACAAAAAACGAAACAATTAACTGAGTTTGTCCTTTTGACAACATTCCGCGATCGCGGAATGTTGTCAAAAAAACCCCATCCGAACATATAACGCCGGGGTAAATGCAACGTGGCTTTGCCACGTTGCATTTACTTAATCGCCCTGGCCGCGGAAAAGGAATTTGAGATTTTCTTTATCGATGATATTAAAAATATATATGCTTCCTAAATAGAGCAAGATCGCGGAGGGAAGTATAAACAGAATCGGCTGGGAACGAAACAGATACACAAATACCGCCATAAAAGAAGAAAGAATAAAAGATTTGAACAGAATACCGACTCGAGGAAAATAGGACGTCTTACGAACGATCAAGAAAAAGAGAAGTCCGGTAATGACAAGCTCTGTGAATACCGTGGTTGCGGCAGCCCCGTTATAGGAATAACGGGGAATAACGATAAGGTTCGCAATAATGTTAAAAATCATCCCGCCGAAATAGATCCAGGCGGCTTTTTTTTGTTCGTCAAGCGCGATTATGGCTCTTCCCAAAAGATTCCCCAAAAAGATAAACCAAACAGCAAAGAGGAGCCAACGAAGCGGGACGGCGGAAGCCGAAAACTCCTCCCCGCCGGCAAGCCTCACAATGTGAGGAGCCAGGATAAATCCTCCGAAAAGAATAGGAGTAGCAAAAATAACAATGACATCAAACGCTTTTTGAAAAGTGTCTTTAAATTTTTCTTTTTGCGACACTGCGTATTTGGAAAGCAACGGCATCACAATGCCCGCAAAAACCGCAGGGAAAAATATCGCGAACTCGAGCACCTTATACGCCACGTTATACACTCCCACGGCTTCAGCCGGCTTCATAAGAGAGAGTAAAATCGTATCCACCCGGAAATAAATCAATGTGAACACAAGCGCAACGCCTATAGGGAATGCGGTAATAAAAAGTTCTTTTGTGTATCTGGTATCAAACTCAAGGCCGAAGGGGATCAGTTTTCGAGAAAACACGTACTCAACAAAGAAAATAAAAAAGGCGCCTACAATCGCGGCACCCAAGAAATAATAGAGCCCCAAACCCGAGACAAACGCAATATACACAAAAAGAAGCTGCGCGCTCCTCCCCACGACTTCGGCAATCGCAACTTTCTCAAGACTAAAATATTTCTGAAAAATCGCGATTAAGAGTTGCGAAAGACTGGAGAAAGAAAACGCGATAATCCCGAGCCCAATTGCAAGTTTTACCATCTGTGAATAATTCGGTAAGAACCACGCCACGACAAATGTGAACAGAGAGACAGTTACAAGGATCAAGACGCGAAGAAAAAATATATGAGAAGTAATGCGTTTTTCGTCGACACCCGTTTTTGAAATCTCACGAATCAGCACCGCATAAAGCCCCAGATCCGCAAGTGCGCTTGCGGTATAGCCAAACGCCATTGCGATCGAATATTCTCCGAATCCACCCTTACCAAGCGCCCGCGCGATAAATGCAAAACTAATAAAAGCGAGCGCGCTTCCAACCACGCGCGCTCCACTTGAAACAAGTGTATTAAAGGCTATGCTTCGTCGAATCATTATTATGGATACGGCCTGACTACTAACCGGCGCTCTGGGTCTATGCCCACGCTCTCTGTGTTGATGTCAGGAAAGGAAGCAAGTTCGACATGGATAATGCGCCGTTCACGTGCCGGCATGGGTTTCAACGTCAGTTCTTCTTTCGATCTTCGTACCCGTTCGGCCATGGCGCGCGCAAGCTCCCGTAAAAATTCTTCCTTCTTCCTCATATACCCGTTTACATCAAGACTAAAGAGCACCCGGCTCTCGAGTCTTTTTATCAGATATATTTTCAACACATGATGAAGGTCCTGAAGGTTACGACCGCCAGAACCTATAAGATAGTCGGCCTCGCTTGTTGTAATGTGAATATCAAAAAATTCGCCTTCGGTTCCCACTTCAACTTCCACATCAAACCCCATGACGGCGAGAAATTCTTCAGTATGTGTTTTTATAGCATCAATCATAAATTACATTATTCTGGTTTCTTTTTGTTTATAAACCATTGCTGCAAAATTGAAAAGAGGGTTGTGATCAACCAGTAAAGAGCGAGACCCGAAGCAAACGACCACACGATTACCACGGTGAATATAGGCATGAAATAGGTCATCTGCGTTTGCATCATCGAAGCAAACTGTGAACGATCCTCTTTGGACTTATGCGCACTTTGCGACGTAAGGGTTTTTGACTGAACATATTGAGCTGCGCCCGCGGAAAAGGCCAGCACGATACCTCCGAATGTTTCCTTGCTCTGCTTTGCTAAATCAACCAGGCCAAAGAGCGTGGTGTCGAACACCGCAGGGAGTTGGGTAAACGAATAAAGAAGACTGGGATCGATGTCCATAAAGTCCAGCCGGAACAACTGAAACAGCGCGAAAAAAATGGGGAGCTGGAGAAGAAGCGGGGCACAACCGGAAAAGGGATTCACACCTTCTTTTTGATAGAGTTCCATAATGGCTTTTGCCTGCTTATCTTTCTGGCCTTTAAGTTTTTCCTGCAGTTCTTTTATTTTTGGCTGAATTTCAGTAAGAGCTTTTTGGGACTTGAGGGCCTTATGTGAAAGGGGATAGAGAATTATCCGTATCAATATAGTAAGTATGATAATAACAATACCAAGATTCGCTCCGGGTATAACCGCGTACAGAATCACAAGCGCGTTCACAAGTGGTTTAAAGATGACTTCGTTGAAAATAGTTATAAAGAATTCCATTACATTTAGCGTTAAGGTTGTGTTTATGCAGGATCGTAACCTCCAGGGTGACGCCCCCAGCAAGACATAAGCCGTTTGAAGCTTCTTAGGACTCCCTTTTTTATACCGTGCCGCTTGATGGCACCCGAGGCATACTCTGAACACGAGGGATAATACCGACATCCGGAAACGGCTATAAATTGAGACCCAATAACATGCAAAAAGGGAGAAATAATCCCCCGGTAAATCTGTATCATTATGTAAACAATTGTTTTCATACTATGATAAAAGACCGGATTTTTTGAGTAATGTAATAAGGTTCTGTTCGAGTTCGTGATAGTTCTTTTCTTTCACAGGAAAAAGAAGGATGAAAAGAATGTCGTATCCCGGTTTGATATGTGAGTTGTTGAGCCTGAGTATCTCTGAAACCCTCCTCCGAATTTTGTTTCTGGCATACGCTTTTTTTTCTGTCTTTTTAGAAATAACTATCGCGTATCGGGATACGGTTTGGCTATTTTTCAGGAATAGTATTTTAAAAAGAGAGTTTTTGACACGCTCTCCTTTTTTCGATAGTTGTTCGAAATCTGATTTTTTTGTGATACGTGGAGGTTTCAAGGGTCTTAGGGCCCTGTTAAACAGATAACGCTGTCCGTCCTTTTTTTCGCCGCCTTGCAATAACCCTCTTTCCTGCCGGTGTTCTCATTCTTTTCAAAAATCCGTGCGTCCGTTTTCGTTTCCTTTTTTTGGGTTGATAGGTAATTGACATAAACACCAATGGTTACGAATTCAAATACAAATTAGTACAAATGATTATATTATGTAGTGTAACAAAAAAACAGGTGTGGTCAATAGTATATTTCTCTGACCAAATATAGTTCAATTTGTATAAATTCGTAAAATAATTTGTAAAAACGAGTGTTACCCCAATGTAATTTCCCACAGATAATCCACAGGTTTTGAACATATTTATAAACTTGACCGAGGTTTGTGGATAAAAGTATAATGAATTTATCCGAGAGCGCGAGCGAAAGCGAAGCGCGATTGGTTAACAAATTCATTACCCCGTTAGATAGAGCTCGCAGAGCTCGCTCATCTAACGGGGTGCTCACTATTGCAACTAATCGGGCTGCGCTGATACTTGCCCTCTTGGGCAATACTGACACATGACAAACAAAGAATTTTGGAAAATTGTATTAGGAGAAATTGAACTCAACACTTCACGAGCAAATTTTACTACATGGTTCAAAAATACGGCCCTCGTCTCAAGAAAAAGCAGAGTTGCGGTTATAGGAGTCCCCAACGGTTTTACTAAAGAGTGGCTTCAGAATAAATATAATGTATTTATTCTGAAAGTATTCAAAGGGTTAGCGCCTGACATTACTAAAATTGAATATATAATACAAACCGCCCCCGCACAAAACATACGACAAAAGGAGTTGGACCGGGAAAAACAAGAGTTAGTTCGTCCGGAATCCCGCCAACTCAAGCTCGAGGTTCCCAAAATAGACGGAACTACAAACTTGAACTTGAGATATAGGTTCGAAAGTTTCGTGGTGGGCTCGAGTAACGAGCTCGCGCATGCGGCAAGCTGGTCGGTAGCGAAAAACCCGGGAACAATGTATAACCCTCTTTTTATTTATGGGGGTGTGGGTCTCGGAAAAACTCATCTTCTCCAGTCAATCGGAAATGAAATCATAAAAAGAACGCCAAAAAAAATTGTAAAGTATGTACCGTCTGAAAAATTTACTATGGAATTAGTTTCGTCTATCCGAGACAGAACAGTAGAAGATTTCAAGAATCAGTACAGAAAAATTGACGTTATTATTATCGACGACATCCAGTTTCTTGCCGGAAAAGAAAAAACTCAGGAAGAATTTTTTCACACATTTAATGCACTCTACGAAAAAAATAAACAGATCGTATTAAGTTCAGACAGACCCCCTAAATCAATCGCGACTCTTGAAGAGCGCCTGCGCTCCCGATTCGAGGGAGGAATGATAGCAGATATTGGGCATCCGGATTTTGAGACTCGCGTTGCTATTTTAAAAACGAAGGCACAAGAACGGAACCTCGATCTCACAGAGGAAGTTTTTGAGTTTGTAGCAAACCATATCCAGACAAATATACGAGAGCTCGAAGGAAGTTTAAATAGGTTAGCTGCTTCAACGCTTCTCAAAAACCAGGGTGTGGTTGATATCGATATTGCAAAAGACATCCTCAACCCGATTATCAGAAAAAATAAAAAAAGTACAAACTGGAAGAAGATTATTCAAACCGTATCCCGTTTCTATGATATAACGGAAAAAGACATGGCAAGTGAAAAAAGAAAAAAAGAATATGTGTTCCCGCGACAAATGGCAATGTATCTATTACGCCAGGAGGTAAAAGCGTCTTATCCTTTTATTGGCACAAAATTAGGAGGCCGTGACCATACCACGGTCATGTATGCATGCGAAAAAATAACAAAAGATTTAGAAAATAATGACTCATTACTTGAAGATTTAAATATGATAAAAGAAAAATTATATAGTGAATAATCGTCAGAAATATGTTTGCGGAAAAAATGGGGATATACCTGTAGTACGTACAGAGGAAAAACAGAGGAAAACAAAAGGAAAATAATCCGCAAGTAAAAAGATTTCCAATATACTACACTACATCCACTTATTTTACCTTTATTATTCCGGCACTGTTCCCTAATTTAAAACCAATAAAAGTACTAACATAAAGAATAATAAAATATTATCCCCTTTATTATTAATTCTAATAATAGTAATAAAATAATTAAATATATTATTATAACTTAGGAATTTAAAAGATTACGCAAGTTGAAAATTCGTAATACTTTAACTACTCTAAGTTATGTGTGGGATGAAAATTATTTGTCTCCAGGAAAAACTTAAAGAAGCATTAACTGCTACTGAAAAAGTTGTAGGTAAAAATACTAACCTCCCTGTTCTTAGTAATCTTCTTATTCAAGCAGAAAAAAATCAAATACAAATATCTTCCACTGATTTAGAACTTGCCCTTGTGTATCAAATTCCCGGAAAAATTGAGGAAGAAGGAAAGATTGTGCTTCCCGCGAAACTTATAAGTACGTTTATAAATAATATAACCGGTTCCAAAAAAATAACTCTTGAATCTAAAAAGTATAACGTTTCCATCAAAGCAGAAGATTATAAAGCTCAAATCCTTGGGATTAATCCTGAAGAATTTCCTATAATTCCTCGTGTTAAAGAACAGTATTCTTTGTCCATATCGAGCTCTGTTTTTGTATCTGGTTTAGAACGAGTAGTAAAGAGCGTAGGGATGTCAGAAGTAAGACCAGAAATAACAGGTGTGTTATTCAAGACAGATACTTCTCGTAACATGCTTATTCTTGCTTCAACTGATAGTTTTCGTTTGAGTGAACAAAAAATACCATTAAAAAATATTACACAGGATTTTTCTTTTATCCTTCCTTTAAAATCAGTAAACGAAGTCATCCGGGTTTTTAATGAAAGTAACACAAGTGAAGAGGAATTATCTCTTGTGCACGGAGAGCAAAATCAGACCCTTGTAAAAGGAGAACAAATAGAACTTATTTCCCGCGTCATAGAAGGTGAATTTCCTCGTTACCAGGAAATAATTCCTGAAAAAACCACGTTTACTATCAATGTTCCCCGTTCTTTATTAATTCCTAAAATAAGAGCAATGAGCGTGTTCTCGAGCAGGTCTCATGATGTGGTTCTTACGTTTTTAGAAAATAAAATAGAGATATCTGCCCGGGAATCAGGAGCGGGCGAAGGAAAGGCCACGCTTAAATTAAACACGAAATCTTCAGTAAAAAAGAATCTCTCCGTTATTTTTAATTGGAAGTTTCTTCTTGATGGATTAGAAAATATAGATACTGACGAAGTAGTTTTTAAATTAAATTCAGAAGTACAACCCGTTCTCCTGACTTCCGCTGGTGATAAGAATTTTCTTTATATTCTGATGCCTATTAAAAATACATAATTCGATACTTCGGCAATACCGTATTTCGAAATGTCGAACTATAACTTTGTTCCAGCACATCACTACAATTCTTTCAAACCCTCTTAAAAGAAATATAGTTCAACATATTCTTGTCAAAGCCGCCATAACAGAGATAATAAAAGATATAGTCCGTCGCGAGTTTGAAAATAAAATAGACAGCAAAGGGTATACTATCAGGGAAATAACAGACGACACTATTGTTATAAAAATAAAAGACCCGCGCGCAGCAGGCATGTTCTTTTTGAAACAGAATATGATAGTACGTAAACTTAATACGGAACTAGCAAAGAAACAGTATACCCTATCTATCAAACATCTGCGGGTTATCTGACGATTATCAAGATTGTGTCTTCAGATTTGTTTCCTGCTTTATCGAATACACGAACGATTAACGGGGACAGGCCCGTTTTTTCTATTGGAAGAGGTATATGGTAGGTATAGTTCGTCTGCGCCGGATTTTTAGGAAAGTAGCTTCCGATCAACCGGTCCCCGAGAAACATGTCAAATTGGGCAACACCAAGCACTGCTTTTATTTCTATAATGAGCGTTAACGTGGGCCTAGAAACCACTTTAAAAGGAGACGGTTTTTTTATGGTTATTTCAGGGATCTTGTCTTTTGTATGCACATCATCAACACCTGGTATAGTGTTTTCGTTTTCTTCTGCCAGTACGACGTGATATTCTGATTGTTTTATCCACTCTTCTGTCGCGCGTTCCCAATTATCAAATTGAGGATCACGCGAACCTTCACCCGGCACGTCCCCCCGAGGATCATCTTTTGCGACCCAATAAAGAATTGAATGAATTGCCTTTATTATTTTCTCCTTAATTAAATGTGGGGGGGTAAGAGTGGTAGCCCGTTTTCCGGAAACACTGTCAATGGGTATGGTTGTTTTGATAATATACTCTCCATCGAGCACTGGTTTTTGGGTGGTTTCTTCCTGGGGCTTTATGAAGGGTTTATAGGGGAATTTTTCCAAAGCTCGTTCCATAAAATAGTTCCAGATGGGACTCGCCGCATATACTCCTGCCGCCTTCCCATACATCGCGGTGTTGTCGTTGTTTCCTGCCCAGACTCCGGCGGCAAGCGACGGGGTGTATCCGACTGTCCACGCATCGCGATACTCTTGGGTCGTTCCTGTTTTTGCAGCTATCTCGTGGCCAGCTATTTCGAGTGCGGAGTGAGAGCCGAACATGGGGGCGCGCAATGCATTACTCGCGAGAATTCGGTTAATGTTCCTGCTTGTCTCCTGCGAGAGGACACTTTCTTCGGTGTTTTCAAATTCTTCAAGGATTTCTCCCTCTTTTGTTTCAATACGGGAAATGAAGTTTACCGGATGACGGATGCCTTCCTGCCCGAATACCCCGAAAGCAGAGACAAGTTCAAGCAGTTTTACTTCTCCGCCGCCAAGAACCAAAGAAAGCCCGTATCGTGAAGGATCCCGAAGAGTTGTGATGCCCATTTGTTTTGCAAAGTCGATAGTTTCAGTTACCCCTGCTAGATACAGCGTTTTGACCGAAGGGACATTCAGGGATTGGGCGAGCGCAACCTCCATTCGTACCGGACCCCGAAATTGTTCGTCATAATTTTGCGGCTGGTAACTTTTTGTTCCAGGTACTGCGAATTCGGTCGGCACATCAAAAATAATAGTTTTTGGGGTGTAGCCTTTCTCAAACGCGACCGCATACGCGAGCGGTTTGAATGCCGACCCCGGCTGTCGTTCCCTGACCGTCACGTTTACGTTTCCGTCATTTTCAATATCGTAATAGTCAACCGAACCTACCATTGCGAGTATGTGTCCTGTTTTTGGGTTGAGTGCTGCGAGCGCCGCGTTTGTGGCACCAAACTGTTTCTTGTTTGTTTCGCGAAATTCCGCGATCGCCTCTTCCGCAAGCCCCTGGAGTTCAACGTCAAGTGTGGTATATACATTAAGCCCGCCTTTTTCAAGGGTTTCTTTTCCGTAGGTTCGTTCGAGATATTCGCGTACGAACATAACAAAATGAGGGGCCTGAATGTTTTGCACATGGGGCGAAAAAGTTAGTTCTTCTTTTTTGGCATTCTGTTTCTCTTCTTCTGTGATAAATCCTAATTCAACCATTTTTTCGAGAACTATATCTTTTCGCGCGGTGAGCGCTTCAGGGTTTGATCCGTAAGGAGAGTAATAGGTGGGGGCTTTCGTGAGGGCTGCAAGTGTTGCGGCTTCGGCGAGCGAAAGATCTTTCGCGGAGGTTGCAAAGTATATTTGAGAAGCGGCTTCCGCTCCGTACGCAACGGATCCATAGGGCACCTGGTTCAAGTAAAAATCAAGAATTTCGTCTTTGGAGTAACGTCGTTCAAGCTCGGTTGCGAGGATTATCTCTTTTATTTTTCTCGTAAGAGTACGTTCCGGTGTGAGAATAGCGTTTTTGATAAACTGTTGTGTGATGGTTGAACCTCCCTGTATTGAATCTCGATTAAATATATTATGAATTGTTGCGCGCGCAATAGCCTTTATATCAATTCCCGGGTGTGAATAAAATCCGTCATCTTCAATCGCAATAGTCGCTTGTTTCAGATAATTTGAAATTTCATCAAACGGGACGACATTTCTTCGTACCTCTCCGTATACATCATAGAGCACCACGTTTCCTTCCCGGTCGTAAATTTTTGTTGATTGAGATACATCGATTTGGTCAAGGGTTGCCGGGTCCGGAAGATCTTTTGCGAAATAAATAAACATCAGGATGCCGCCGAGCAATCCAAATACGCCCAGAATAAACAAGAGGCGGAAGGTCCTGAACAAGCCACCCAGGGGTGCGCCTCGCCGCCTGGGTTTTCCATAGTAAAGCGTCTCATAAAGCTCTTTGTTGGTTTTTTTTCTCTTTTTCACCATCCGTTCTTCGTATCATATTTTACAATTGAATTCAATGAGGAAGTGGTATATGATACGAACAGGTTTTGATATTTGGAGGTTGAATCTCCCTGTGAGGTTCAACCTTCCCGAATTAACAATCGCGCGAGTCGTATCATCGATGAAACTACAAAAATTCAACACACAAGAATTTCTTACCCGGGGAGTGGTTAAGGTTATAGAAAAGGAAAGCCTTGGAAAGAAATTGCAGCGCAGAAAGAAACTTCGTGTAAAACACGGAATTGATCCTACCACACCCGATTTACACTTGGGATATGCGGCAGTGTATGAAAAATTACGGGCCCTGCAAGAGATGGGTCATACCATCGTATTTATTATTGGGGACTTCACGGGGCGGTTTGGTGATCCTACGGATACATCGGGTGCAAGGCCGCTCCGAACCAGGAAAGAGGTTCAGAGTATCGCAAAAAGTTATTTCAAGCAACTCGGTCATATACTGGATACTAAAAAAACCGAAGTTCGATATAATAGTGAATGGTTTGATCATATGAAGGCCGAGGAATTTTTAAGGCTCTTTTCTCACTTTACGGTAGGGAGGATGCTTGAGCGGGATATGTTTCAGGAACGAATGAAACGCAGGCGTGATATCCGCCTTCACGAGCCGCTCTATCCTGCGTTGCAGGCGTATGACTCGGTGATGATTCATTCGGACATAACAGTAATCGGCACCGACCAACTATTTAATGAGCTTCAGGCAAGAAAGCTTCAGGAAGACTTCGGGCAGGCGCCTCAGGATATCGTCGCGGTCAAAATGCTCGTGGGGCTTGATGGGGCGAATAAAATGAGTCAGAGCCTTGGTAACTACATTGGGTTTACCGAACCCGCCCGCGAACAATATGGAAAAGTTATGTCTCTTCCTGACAGCCAAATTACCTCCTATTTTGAGCTGGTGACCCGGGTAAACCACAGCGAACTTAAACGTCTCGAAAAAGAAATTTCGCGCCGTCCTCGCGAGGCAAAAGCACGGCTCGCCCGGGAAATCGTAACTATCTATCACGGATCCTCTGCTGCCGGGAAAGCTGAAGAAGAATTTAATAATGTTTTCCGTAAGCATCATCTCCCCTTAAGCCTTCCGACAAAGAGACTCAAAAAGGGAACGTATACTCCCTCAGAGTTTTTAGTCGCTTTGGGCCTTACCCGATCAAAATCTGACGCAAAACGACTTATAGAACAGAAAGCCGTAAAAATTGACGGAGAGGTGCTTAGTGATTGGAGAGAGCTTTTCGTGTTCGCAAAAGAGACCGTGGTTCAAGTGGGCAAAAGACGATTTGTAAAAGTAGCAGTGAAAAAGTAGAGAGGTTTTAATCCTGGGGCTCTAGGACTCGGACAGAGTCACTTTAGAAGCTAAAAAATGGCCGATTTCTTCGCTGCTTCTCCTCGAAGTAGCCTCTGCTACTCCTTTGTCGCAGCATCTTCGAAATCATCTCATTTTTTAGCTTCCCTGCGGGCGGGCGCATTCAGGCAAGCT
>JAHCSD010000003.1:2277-9286 GCA_018609185.1 Patescibacteria group bacterium | reverse complement strand
GGCTCTAGGACTCGAACAGTATCAACTTTAGAAGCTAAAAAATGAGACGATTTCGAAGGTGCTGCGACGAAGGAGTAGCGAAAGCTACTTCGAGGAGAAGCAACAAAGAAATTAGCCATTTTTTAGCTTCCCTCCGGGCGGGCGCATTCAGGCAAGCTTCTTCGTTGCTCTTCGCTCACGATGCTTCCAGCATCGCATCACTCCTCGCGCCTCGAATCTTGCCTGAATGCACTCCGCTAAATTGATTCTGTCCGAGTCCTAGAGCCCTACCCTTTTGCGAGATAGTGAGGGTTGAACACCTTAATTAGTTTGGCGAATCGTACGGGTCGAACTTCAAGGCCTTGGTGTACGGATTTGATAATTTGTTCCGCCCAGTGTGAAAGAATACCAGGCGGCTTTTTTAATACGGCTCGTAATGTGAGAATTCGGACTAAACGTCTATTGGGGCTGAAATGAGATTTTTTAAACGGAACACCTTCTGTAATCAGGAACTCGTTTTTGTTTCGTAAGTGTTGTAATTTATACCCCGGTCGTAAAAATACGAGCTGTGAATCCCCGGCCTTCAGTCGATATACACCGGCTTTGAGCACCCCGTGATTTTTTGCCCATTTCTCCGAAAGGTTATGGATCATCATATGGGCTCCTTCTTTATGTTTTCGCATAAGTCGATTAATACGCACGAGGTCTATCTTGTAGTCAAGATTTAAGTACTCCAGCAGGTGGAAGGCGAGGATAGGAGGTTCATTATTTTTTAACTGGACCATGGTAAGCGTGGGGAGCGATCCGAGAAATCTCGGGTTGCACTCTGTTACGTATACGTTCTGCGTTTTTGCGTCTAACACAAAATCAAGCCCGAATATTCCCTTGTATCCTCGCTTTTTTAAGTAGAGGCCCACTCGTTCTGTTATTTCGTAGGCTCGGTTTTCGATATGAGAGGAGAAATGGGAAGATGACCAATCGTGTCCGCAAAAGAGCCCTGAACCCTTTTTAGGGTTATAGAGCAAGGGAGAGTCAAGTATCTGGTGTTGCAAGTTAGTCGAGAGTATCCCCTGTCGCGTCACGCAGCCCGTAATGCTGGGTGAGGGTCCCCTGATGTATCTGGCTATTATAATTTCGAGTTTTTTTCTTTTTTCTTCTTCCTCGATTTCGTTGTCCCTGGTTCTGATCCGTATCTTTTTCAACGCGTGGAAAAACTCATCTTCTGAATGTATAAAAAACGTCCCCTTCCCACCGCCTTTGGTGGGATGCTGCATCACAAACGGAAGCCCGTATTGAGAGGTATAGTTCAAAAACAGCGCCGAAAACTGGCTTATCATTTTTTCTTCTCTTAAATCTTTTATCGTGTGAGTAAGGGTTTTTATTTCTCCCGGAGGGCTGGGCACATTGATGCGCGTGAGGATTTTTCTGAACTGCACCTTATTTTCAAATAACGTTTTGCCAAATTTGGTCGGGCTTTGCGCGAGTACCCACTCGTGTTTTTTTGCGGCACGTTCCATGTTAGTCGAGGTCTTGTACACAAGAATAATAGGCCGTTTGAATTGGTTGAGATAGGTTATTACCTTTTTATTACGCAATACCGTGGTGGAATTTCGTGGTTCTTTAAGATGTTTTGTCCCCATGCCTTTTTCTAGCGAAAGAACATGAACGTCTTTTTCAATGAGCCGGGTGTCAAGACTGTCCCGTAATGCCAGGATTCGGTAGTCAGGCAGAAATTCTTCCGGGCCAAGCCTATGGAACGCATATACTCCTACTGCAAAAACAGGTCCCCGAACATGTTCGGCAAAAAAGCTCTTGAGGGTTTTTAAATCTTTGATTATCATTTTTCGTGTTTAGTAAGATAACGGGGAAGAAAGCGGGGCGGCACCACATTCGCAAGTTTGGATAATCGTTCGACGTTTTGGATGTTAATCTTTCCTATATACAGATCCCGCAAGTCGCCTCCCTCACTACGAAACTGCTTCACCCGTAAGTACCCCTTTAAATAATGATGGTCTTTTGTAAACGCTCCTTTCTGGGAAGTGTCTCGTAGACCTCGTTTTGCCCGGACGCAGATATCCCAAACTGATTCAGGGTGAAGATTGAATTGCACGAGCCGGTCGAACACTTCAAAAAAGGAGTGCTTGAGAGCGTATTCTACACCAAGGGTCCTTCCCGCAATAATGCGTCGTCGCTCATAATCTTTTTTTACATGGCGGAACTCGTTCCATACCGCGAGGCCTTCTTCGGTGGTTTCAGGCCCGGGAAACCCTTGCGCAAAAAGGGAGTAGGGCTGAAGCCGGCCGTTTTCTACTCGGAAGATATGCGTTTCGATTTCGTGTGCGATAAGACGTTCAATTTCTCTTTTCGAAAACGTGGCTCCCCTCCTCACCACCAACACATCTTTCTTACTTGATATTCCTGCCTTTGCGGCAAGATTTCTTTTTTCTTTCACGCGCCAATTAATTTTATAGCCGGCAAGAGTTTTTCGAAACAGACTTACAGCCTTTTTCGATGTAATGGTTCGTTTATGTTCATACTGTTTATTTCGTAACCTTTCCAGGAGTCCCGCAGCATATGAAACAAGACCCATAGAAGGCCGGCCATAAAGCTCGTACGAGAATCGGGGGAACGCGGGACGGCCCCGATGTCTCAAAAGAGCGACTCGCGTAAGGAGCCGTTTTCGTTTTTTTGCAAGCATGCCCCCGATGGTGTTATGAGATTCTATCCGAAGGGCTTCCAGGTCGTGTTCGATTTTCTCAAGATCAATATCAATTTTGGGATACCGAAATACGGGATTATGCACCTCCTGGTTAAGCCAGTGTTTGAAAAATTCTCTTTTCTCACTTCTTAAATTTACCGGATCAATATAATAAATGATTCTTAATTTATCTCCAAGGCGCGCAAGAGCCTTATCAGCTTTTTCGTTTTGTGTTTCTTGTGCTAAGCGCATAGTAGTTGGGGCGGGGCTCTAGGTTTTTTTGATAAGAATGTTTTTAGTGGGGTCCACTACAAATTGTTTGAGGTCTTTCCTTCCTATGATAACATCTTTTTTCATTTCGTTGCGATCCGCGATAAATACCTCGGTTTCTATGGCAACGCCGTGTATTTTGAGAACTGCTTTAACAATGGGACGTTCTTCCTCTCCCAGTGAGCTTCTTACGCGCTTGTAGCGCTCGATTTTGTCAAGCCCGATCGCATCAGCAATCGTTTTTGCGACTACCGAGCGATACGCCCCCGTGTCTATTTTCGCAATAGTTTCAATTTTTTTATTTTCACCCGCGATAATTTCCACCAACTCATTTGCGCCGATGATTTTCTTCCCTCCTACTTCTTCAACCTCTTCTTCTGTTTCTCCTCCAAATAAGTCTTGGGCGATGTTTACTGCCCGTTTTGCGTTTCCTACCTTGAGTCCCCGCACTCGTTCCAGACGTTCGCCTAAGGGTGCAAGATTTGCGACCTGAACCGCGAGTCCCGGGCGCGTGTTGAGCTCAAGTACCATAGGTCCCTTTTCCCGGTCGATCGCAATATCAACTCCGAGAAAATTTACGCGGGTTGCAACTTGCGATTGGTATGCGAGTGAAAGAATCTGCGACCAGTTCGGGATCTTGATGCCGCGGGGAGAAAGGCGCGTTCCCGGTATATACTCAATAAAAGTATTATTGAGTATGGCGTTTGTGGTTATTCCGGTCGCCATGTCTACTCCCACTCCAATCGCCCCCAGATGTAAATTTGCCTTTCCTTCGGAGTGGGAGGTGGGGAGGCGAAGCTGAGCCATCACGGGGATTTTGTTGTACATAATAATACGGATATCCGGGATGCCTCTAGAGGAATAGGGCTTGAACACCTTTGCTATTTTTAGGCGTTCTTCAAAGTATGCGATATCAGAAAGGCCCGACTTACCGTAATCTCCTTCAAGAATGCTATGGATGTGGGTTTGAAGGTCCCGAATGCGGAGCACCGACCTATCCGCTTTTACCCATGCAAAGCGTTCGTTCTTCTTTTTCCCGTATACAATGATGATGCCTCGTCCGGTGTATCCCCGGTTCGGTTTCAGAATAAAGCTTGGGGGGAGGCTTCCCCATGCGAATCTGTAGAGATCACGCATAGACTTTATAACACCGAGTGTTTCCGGGGTAGGGATTCCTGCTTTTTTCATTATCCGCTTGGTCGGAAGCTTGTTGTCTATTATACGAAGAGCCCTCTTAAAGCCAGAGGGCCTGATATAGTGTTGATTTCTTGCGTTAATTCCTAAAATTCCCCTGCTGTTTAAAAGATAGTTCAGCGGTATGGCCATTTTACTGTTTATTCGAAAGCTCTACGTATTTTATAAGTTCTCTGAATCGGACTAATTCCGTGAGGCGAAGGCCTGTCCACTTTCCTAACAAAACGTTAAATATGAGAACTGCCGGGAACACCGCAAGGGGCCAGTCGAGGATTAAGCCAGTGAGCCATCCCCAGGTAATGATAAGGTAGGAAAGTGAAGCGAGCACGAGGGTTTCAACGGTAAGGGTTATTGCAGCCTGCGGCCCCCGTTCGATTTGCGCACCGATAAATTTTTCTACAAGAGGGATCATGATAATAATAGGGAAGAGTGATATTTTGAGAAATTCAGTTTGGTGGTAAAAGGCGGCTACAATAAACATCAGGAAGATGGTAAAGGCTACCCCGGTAAGAACCACGGCCATACGCGGAAGATAGAGAAGACGAAAGTGTCTGATAAAAAGCCTCATTAGTGTTCCGGAAATAAGAACCAACGCGAAAATAACTACCCCATTTGCGAGGCCCGTCCCCACAAAGGCATATGCAATAATCAACGAGGTGTAGATGCCAAAACCCTTGACGCCGATTATTTCACGAGAAAAGGCAATGAGCGTAGCCACAATCGGAAGCATCAAAATAAGGCCGATGAGTTCTTTCGGCACTCCGCTCAAAATCATGTATTGGGTTAGTTCAGGCATAAATTAAATTATCCTTTGGTTGGCAGCACAGATCGCAACTGCTAACGCATCTGCCGCATCATCCGGCTTAGGTTCTTTTGCAAGGCGCAGTATCATTTTTACCATTTTTTGAACCTGTTTTTTGTCGGCAGCGCCGTCTCCGGTAACCGCTTGCTTCACTTGAAGAGGGGTAAATTCAACGATCGGTATGCCATGCCGTTTGATGGTAAAGAGTATTACTCCTCGTCCTTCGCTTACCCCTATTACAGTTTTTACGTTTTTTGCAAAAAATATTTTTTCTACCCCTGCAGTATCGGGTTTATAACTATTGATAAGTTTTTCAAGCTCTTCGTTGATTTGGACCAGATTATCAGCCTGGCTTTTTTGGGGGTTTGTCTGGATGATCCCACAGGTCCTGTACACGAGGTCTCCATTTTGTTTTTCGATAACCCCGTATCCGATGATTCTCGTTCCAGGGTCAATACCGAGGATGATCACTAATTTTCACAAATGTACCACCAATTTCACGAATCGTTATTTGTGCGATTTGTGGTAGATTCGTGCAGATTCGCGATGTTCGAATATATATTCTGTACGTCATCCTGCTCATCTAGCTCTTCAAAAAGCTTGGTAAGGACAGTTTTTGTTTTTTCGTTTTCGACCACAACTGCTTCTTTAGGCGTCCACTCAATACCACTGGATTCTATCTCGAAACCCTTGTTTTGTAAATCAGTTTTTACCTGCGCTAGGTTCTCGGGTGGGACGTAAATTGTTACTGTATCGTTTTCCCACCGTATATCATCTGCCCCCACTTCTATTATTTCGAGTTCCGCTTCATCTTTATTTTTAAATTTTTCATTTTTACTTTTTAATTCCAGCGCTCCGCGCTGGGTGAACTGCCATTTCACGCTCCCTTCACCCGCGAATTTCCCATTGTGGCGATTAAGTATGGTTTTGATTTCGGTGAGCGTGCGATTTTTATTATCCGTGATCGTTTCGATGAGCAGCGGTATTCCCCCCGGGCCGAATACTTCCAGGGTGTAGGGTACGAGCGCGCCTCCCGCGATTTCCCCCGTGCCTTTCTTGATCGCACGGTCAATATTGTCTTTAGGGAGGTTGAAGGAGCGCGCGTATTCTATCGCGTCTTTGAGCTTTGAGTTTGTGTCAGGATTCCCCCCGCCTTCTTTCGTCGCAATTGTTATAATACGCGCGAGCTTAGAAAAAATCTTCCCCCGTTTTGCGTCTTTGATTGCCTTGGCATGCTTGATCGAACTCCATTTTGAGTGGCCTGACATAAAATTGTGTTAGTTTAATAATACCATATTATAGGTTATTTTTGGGGATTTTGGAAGGGTTTGGGGTGACCGCATGGGAATAGGCCTTGAAAAAGCGCGGTCGAAATCCCCAGCGTCCAGAGGCGAGGCGTTTCTGCGCAGCCGAGCCGAGCTCGGCAAGTCAGAACGCCCCCTCTCAGGATTTCGCCGCTCAGCGCTCGGGCTCGCTCCCTCGCCGAGTCTGACTCGGCTCGGACCATGCCCGCTCGCCCTCCGCGAAGTTTTTCAACACCTACTCCCACGCGGTCTTTAGGTGGGAGGAGAGACGGATAGTTTACTACTCCGCTCGTGTAGTTGCCACCAAACCTTCACTATTGTTCAAAAGAGAGGGTAGCGAACATAGGCGGAGATGAAGTGTTGACTTTCTTTTTGGGATTGGTAATATAGCAAGTAGTTCTTCGAGAGGAGGTCAGTAATAATGATTGCCCACTTCCAACGACATTGGAAATGGTTAACCGTAACGGGAATAACTTTCATATTTTTAGCCTTTTTCTTTTTTACTTCTTCCGGAACGACTCACGAGATTCTGCGTTGGGTAACACTTGTAGACATGGCACTCTTTGGGGGAAACATAATCCATATTCTTGATTCAGAAATCATGGGTAATAAGAAATGTGTAGAAGGGAAAACTAAATAGTCACATCAAAGCCAATAGAGCCAGACTCCACCGAGCTCAGCTCGGTCCACAGGTCTGGCTTTTTTCTTTTGCGAACCATTTCATGATATACTCTAGTTAGGAATTATTTCTGGAATAAACCT
>JAHCSD010000003.1:0-2177 GCA_018609185.1 Patescibacteria group bacterium | reverse complement strand
TCCACAGGTCTGGCTTTTTTCTTTTGCGAACCATTTCATGATATACTCTAGTTAGGAATTATTTCTGGAATAAACCTATGCTGCCATTTTTTTCCAAAAAACGTATTCCTTCTGATCAATTCGAGGCTTGCGTGTTTAAACATCTGGTAGAGAAAGTTTCGAATAAGAAAGCAATTGGAAATGAACTTAAGTCGATCAGGCTTTTGTCTACTTTGTCTGTTTCCGGATCGCGAGAAAGGGAAGCCGCTCGTCTCTATCGAAAAATAGAAGACTATGTTTCCGGGGAACAGCCCCGGCACCGTGTTTCGAGGGAGGATTTGCGTGACTATATATTTCGTTCGTGCCACCCGGAACGAGCCGAAGGGGATTTTGCGATTCTTTTCCTTCCAAGCTCTTTTCAAAAGCTTAAACTCATTGAAGAGTTCACAGATTTTCTTTTTGCTCGGGCGAAAGGTCAGCTCGGTGAAAAAGGATATGCGGAAGTATTTAGTTCGATTCAGCTTCGAGACGAATATGCCGGCTTGATTAAGAAAGACTCATTTGATTGGTCAATACTTGAACGGGGGCTGCATGATGCCCCCGAAGCCGGAGAGAAGCAGGCCGAAATCACCTTGGCCCCTGTTTTGGACCATCTTTCCAAGACGCTCGCACAAAATATTGGACTCTTGCGAACGGAAAAACTTTATCGGGAAGTATACCGGGAGTTTCGTGAGAGGTTTGGTTTTCTCGAGGAGGTGGTGCCATACGTCCTGCTTGTTCTTCCCGGGAACTATCTACAGGATGAGCGTGTTGCTATAATGCCGAAAGCAAAACTGGAGAAGGAGGTGAAGGAACGAGCGCAAAAACTCGAATACACCCTTGGCGAACTTAAAGAAGAAAAGCAAAAACTTGCGAATGCTCTCCACGAGCTCCAGATGATTGATCGCGCCAAAGGAGACTTCATCGCAGTCGTCTCTCATCAGTTTCGTACACCTCTTTCCGTGATTCGTTGGAGCGCAGAACTTCTGATCGAAGAAATCTCTAAACTTACCCTAGAAGAGAGCGAGAAATTCCGTAAGCCCGTGTCAGACATTTACTCTAAAAGCGTTTTTCTTATCAGTATTCTTCAGGACGTATACGATGTACTGGCTATCGAGGGAGGAACTGCTATTATTGAACGAAGTCCCAACCAACTCTGGGAGATTATAAGTGATGTGGTGAAGGGTCTTAGAAAAGAAGCCAAGCGGAACCATGTTTTGTTAGAATTTGACCGGACTAATGTTCCTCTTGAGGAAGCGTCGCTTGATCGGGGCAAGATTGGGCGGGCGTTGGAGATTTTGGTTCGTAATGCCATCCAATATACACCAGAAAAAGGTCGCGTGACGATAACGCTCGGAAAAATTACCCTGGATGATAAGCCCGCGCTTGAGTGTACCGTTCGGGACACGGGAATCGGGATCAAAGAAGAGGACCTTCCAAAAATATTTGCGAAATTTTTCAGGACTAAAGACGCAATAAAAACCGTACCTGATGGTGCGGGTCTAGGTCTTTATTTAGTTAAACACTTTGTCGAGGCTCATAGCGGCACGGTTACCGTAGAATCAGAGCTTGGCAAAGGAACGAGTTTTACATTCGTTCTTCCGCAAGAATAAAGTGTGTATTAAACGCACGACCGTGCGTTTAATACACACTTTATTCTTTTCGTTTTAAAATTTGTCTTTTAGCCTTCTTTTCAAAATAAACATTGCGACCGCTCCCATAAGAGAAACAACGAGAGCAAGGCCGACTGAGAAGTATTTTGTTCCGGATATCGAAAACGCGGATTTAATTTCTGCTTTTTGAGATTCTGGCTTTGAACCCAAGCCTTCTTTTGAAGTGTTTTCGATGTTCGAAACTCGGTTTCGAACATCTTGATCGTTTGCGGTTTTCGTGTCCTTGAGTGGGTTGACCGTTGATGTTAACGTTGATGAAGAATCAAGGGAATCTTTTTTTGTAATTACGTTATTTGTCTCTTGTGAAAGAATGTTTCTGCTGCCCGGGGTAGGGGAGCTGGTCCATTCCCATATTTCGTTAAGTCTGATTGCTGACCACCCCTCTTTTACCTTTTCGTTATAACTCACCTCATGCGCGATAAACCCATTTGGCCACAGAAGTCGTACCATGTCGCCGTCGTTGTTGAGGGCGATTTTTGTTTGGGG
>JAHCSD010000036.1 GCA_018609185.1 Patescibacteria group bacterium | reverse complement strand
TACGCATCGGCTCCTGGCGCCTCGAATCTTGCCTGAATGCACTCCGCTAAATTGATTCTGTTCGAGTCCTAGAGCCCAAGGACCCTAAGAGGCCAATGATTTCTTTACCAGTTTTGTGAGCCGCGATTTCTTACGAGACGCGGTGTTTTTTTTGATGGTATTCTTCTTTGCGGCCTTGTCGAGCGCCTTGTATACTTGAGGAAGGAGTTTCCCGGCCTCGTCTTTTTTATTTTCAGCCAAAAATTTCTTTAACTCTTTGGTTAAAGATTTTATTTTATTCTTTCGTTTCAGATTTTCTTTCTTACGTTTACTATTTTGGCGTAGCGCCTTTTTTGCAGAAGCGGTAATAGGCATCGTATCAAAAACACCTTATCATTTTATTTTAAAATATGCAATAAAAATGTTCGAGGTCGGACCTCGAACATTTATTTTCCTTTAGTTGCGATTACCCAGATAATTGGTAGGGTACCAAGAAAAGTGATGCCGTTCCCAAGGATGATGGTAAGATCGTTTACGAGAAAGCCCAGCAGGGCATAAAATGCAAGTCCAACTGCAAGGCTGGTAAAGGCGATAAGAGAGAGTCCTGTGGGGTCTTTTTTTCGAAAAAGGTCAAAATTCTGAACGGGGTAGAAAGCGATGATTCCCGCCATTCCAACCCAGCCGACTAGTGAGGCAGCTGTCTCCAGAGACGTAACCACATGAAGGGTCGTAAGAAATCCGAGGCCCACGAAGAGGACCAGGATGCCTGCCGCACGTTCCGCCCTGGAGAGTACCGGAGAGCGGAACCAGACCAGCAAAAGAATTAACGAGGCGAAAAAGAAGTTGCTTGCGTTGCCGACGGTAAGGCCCAGCAGTTTTAGGTGTATCCCCAGGGCAAGATATCCGGCGATACCAACTGCGATGAAAGAAAAAGCTAAAAAGGAAAGCCCAACCGGGTTTCGCGTAGAAATAAGGCGCCAGTTCTGTAACGGGTAAAAGGCAACAATGCCAAGTGTCCCTAGCCATTGAGCAATATCAACCATAGACATTTTGTAACCCCCTAAAAATTTTAAAGAACTTAACCCAATGATTGATTGTAACACCGTACGTTTTCGAAGTCAAATTTCCCCCTGTACTATTTTTAAATCTTCTAATGTTATCGAAGTCTTAACCGTAAATTTTCCTACCGCAGTTCTTGTCAGTTTTTCTACGTAGGCGCCTGTTTCGAGTTTTTGACCAATGTCGCGCGCAAGGGCGCGGATGTAGGTGCCCGAAGCGCATTTTATTTCAATTTCAAGGTGTGGCCATGTATATTCCAAAAGCTTGATATCATATATAGTTATCTTTTTTGGTTTTAATTGCGGTTTTTCTCCACTTCTGGCAAGTTCATATGCTTTTTTACCTTTTATTTTTATTGCCGAGTATATGGGAGGAACCTGATTTATTTCACCGATAAAAGATTTCAAAATATCTTGTATTTTTGATTTTTGATATGTATTTTTGATATTCGATTTTTGCTTTTTGATATTTCCTGTGAGGTCATCAGTATCACTTGTCGCGCCAAGCCGAATTGTTGTAACATATGTTTTATCCATTTTCAAAAATTCGTTTTGCCGTTTTGTCGCCTCCTTTCCTACAAGCACTATAAGTACTCCCTCTGCAAAAGGATCCAGCGTTCCGGCATGCCCCACTCGTTTTTCGCCGGTCAACTTTCGCACTTGATCTACAATATCATGCGAAGTAGGCCCGGGTGGTTTGTAGACATTAAGAATCATTTTGATATCAATTTTTTAATCATGTCTCGCGCCTCAGAAGCTCGTTCAAATTCTAAGTTGTCGGCTGCCTTTTTCATCTCTCTTCGAAGCTCCCGCAGGGTCATTTGTTTAAACTCTTCTTTAGAGCGCTCTTCTTTCTTTACCATGAAAGATTCACGTATTCCTTTTTCAATGGATCTTGGCGTGATTCCGTGTTGCTCGTTGTATGCTTCCTGAATTTTTCTTCTCCGTTCTGTTTCCCGGATGGCTGATTTCATTGATCGGGTTATGGTGTCCGCGTACATAATCACATGTCCATTTGTGTGTCTTGCGGCGCGTCCCATGGTCTGGATAAGGGTGATGTCATTTCGCAGGAATCCTTCTTTGTCGGCGTCAAGAACCGCAACGAGCGAAACTTCAGGAAGATCAAGCCCTTCTCGCAAGAGATTCACGCCTACCACGACGTCATATTTCCCCAGTCGTAAATCGCGCAATATTTCTGGGCGTTCGAGTGTCTTGATTTCGGAGTGAAGATACTGCACGTTGATGTGATCGCGCGCGAGATATTCGGTAAAGTCTTCGGCGAGGCGCTTGGTGAGAACCGTAACAAGCACCCGTTCTTTATTTTTTACCCGCTCTTTTATGTGCGTGATCAGATGAGGAATCTGACCTTTTGTGGGGTGGATTTCAATTGTGGGGTCAAGTATTCCCGTAGGCCGTACGAGTTGTTCGACTATATGTTTTTTTGATTTTTGCAGTTCATAGGCGCCGGGTGTTGCCGATACATAGACCGTTTGATCAATTTTGGTTTCAAATTCTTCGAACCGCAGCGGACGGTTATCAAGCGCAGAAGGCAGGCGGAACCCATGTTCTACAAGAGTTTGTTTCCGTGCCCGGTCGCCATTATACATTCCTCGAATTTGCGGGATCGACATGTGGGACTCGTCAATAAACAAAAGGAAATCGCTTGGTTTATCCTGAGTGGAGTCGAAGGAGAAGTAGTCGAGAAGCGTATAGGGAGGTTTGCCCGGAGCCCGGAAACTTAAATGCCGTGAATAGTTTTCAATCCCTGCGCAGTACCCCGTCTCTCGCAGCATCTCAATGTCAAAATTGGTTCTGGTCTCGAGCCTTTGCGCTTCAAGCAATTTATTTTGAGCATGCAGTTTATGCAACTCGATTTCAAGCTCGGTTTCGATGTTTGCAAGCGCAATTTTTAGTTTCTTTTGGGGGGTGACAAAGTGTTTGGCAGGAAAGAGTTTAATTTCTTGGAGTTCCTGTATTTTTTCTCCGGTAAGAGGGTGGGAGAGAGAGATAGATTCGATGCTGTTTGAGGACAAAACGATTTGAATAATCATCTCACCCGTAATGGGGGAAATCTCTATATGCTCGCCTCGTGCACGAAAGGTTCCCGAGAATGCTAGTATGTCGTTTCGTACGTATTGAAGCTCAACAAGATGCCTGATTAAGTCTTTTCTCTGTATGGATTTTCCCTTTGTGAGATTGAGCGCAATATGTTCGTATTCTTCCGGGTCACCAATTCCATAAATGCACGACACCGAAGCTACCACAATTGTATCGCCTCTAGAGAGTATGCTTTGGGTTGTCGCGTGCCGCATTCGGTCAATCTCTTCATTTATTTTTGCATCTTTTTCTATATAGGTGTCGCTTTGGGGGATATAGGCTTCCGGTTGGTAGTAGTCGTAATAACTTACAAAATAATGCACCGCATTTTCGGGGAAAAATTCTTTAAATTCTTGATAGAGTTGGGCGGCAAGGGTCTTATTGTGAGACATTACAAGTGTAGGGCGGTTTATCTTTTGAATCACGGAAGCCATGGTGAATGTTTTGCCTGATCCCGTCACACCCAAAAGCACCTGGTCTTTTGTGCCGGAAGCAATGCCTTCAGACAGTTTTTCTGCGGCTTGCAGCTGGTCGGGAGTTGGCCTTAGGTTTGTGGTGAGGTTGAAGTGCATGGTATAATTAATTTGTCCAAGAGTACGAGCGAGAGCGAAGTGCGATTGGTTTACAAAGTAATTACCCCGTTAGATGAGCGAGCTCTGCGAGCTCTATCTAACGGGGTGCTCAATTTTGAAACCGCTCGCGTGACTCGCGGGCAAAATTGGCATGATAGGTTCACTCTATGGAAAACTTGAAGAGCAAAGAGAAGGGTACGTGATTTTGAATGTGAAGGATGTGGGGTATAAAGTCCATGTTTCGCGCGAGACCCTTAGCGCGCTTCCCGCGACAGAGAGCTCTCTTAAGCTTCTTACCTACCTCCATGTGCGCGAAAATGAACTGGATTTGTATGGTTTTTCTTCACAAGGCGAGCTCGAGATGTTTGAGCTTTTAATCAGGATTTCAGGCATTGGTCCTAAAGGAGCGCTTTCGATCCTTTCAGTGGCATCCCCTAAAGATTTAAGAATAGCAATTTTAGGCGGAGATGACAAGTTACTCACCAAAGTGTCCGGGATAGGGAAAAAAACCGCACAAAAGATTATTTTAGAACTTAAAGGGAAGGTTGAGGAGTTGGGTGTTGAAGAAGGGGAAACTGCTCCGGAAGAGTTAAGTCAGAAACAAGACGCGATTGATGCTCTTGTTGCGTTAGGATATACACGGGCTCACGCGCGCGAAGCACTTTCGCAGGTTTCAGGTGACGTTGCGGATGTTGAGACACGAGTGAAGGAGGCGTTGAAGCTGTTGGGGCGGAAAAGATGAGGCAGGGGTTTTGAAAAAGCGCAGTCAATTTCCCCAGCGACGTGGAAGAAACCGAGTCAAGGCTTTCATTGTTCACGCCTCCATTTATATAATTTCCTGAATGACCCCGTAGCCAACCCGAAGAAAATGAAAGCCTTGACCCGGTTTCCATGCCCGCGAGGCCGGAGTTTACCCCGAGCGAAGTCGAGGGGTGAAGCTTTTCAAAACCCCTGCCTCATCCTTGCCTTAGATGGTAAAAAGAAAAAGCCCACTTTTTAGTTAAAGTATGTCAAGTTTTAAGAATTACTGGAATAAATTTGTATCGCAAAATCCTGCAGGGTCATTTCTCCAGTCATATGACTGGGGTGTTTTTCAGGAACACGTGGGGCAGGCGCCTTATTTTATTGTGGTTACAGAGAGGAAGGTTTTCTCAACCGATCTTCACAAGATAAAGAGATATACATCCAGGATTAGTAAGGGTTGGCTGTTTGTGGCGCTCGTGCTGGTGTATCGTTTGCCTTTTGGGAAAACGTATCTGTATGCTCCGCGAGGGCCAATCGTGGATTTTTTGGCATTCGGAAATAAAAAGCCATTAGTCCTGTTTCAGGAATTTCTTAAAGAGGTTGCGAAGATTGCTCGAAAAGAACACGCGATTTTTTTTCGCATGGATCCGGAGTGGCTTGGGAGCGAGGAGGTGAAAAAGTTTGTAAGAGGACTCAACATGCAAGAATCTTTCAAAGAGGTGCAACCAAGAGAAACAATAATACTTGATCTGATGAAAAACGAAGATCGATTACTTGAAGGAATGCATCCGAAGACCCGTTATAATATCCGATTAGCTGAACGGAAAGGTGTCAGGTGTCAGGTGTCAGGTGTCAAGGATAAAAACTTTGACGCAGTATGGAAATTATTCCAAGAGACCGCGAAGAGAGATCAATTCCATTTACACCAGAGAGAATATTATGAGCGAATGCTCCAAATTGATGGTCGATTCACCGATGGTCGATTAACTGTTGGATTATTTACGGCCGAATATAAAAATAAGATTCTTGCAGCAAACATTATTGCGTTTTTTGGAGGACGCGCAACCTATCTCCACGGCGCTTCCTCCCAAGAGCATAGAAACGTCATGGCGCCATTCCTGCTTCACTGGGAAGTTATCCGCGAAGCAAAACGGCGAGGATGCACCGAATATGATCTCTGGGGCATTTCAGAAAAGAAGTGGCCGGGAGTGACACGTTTCAAACGAGGATTTGGGGGTAGCGAAGTAGAATATATTGGTACGTACGATTATATATTTGATGATTTTTGGTACAACCTGTATAAACTAGGCCAAAAAGTAAGACGTTCAATTCCATAAATAAACGGCTAAATTGGCCAATTTAGCCGTTTATTTTCGTGTACGCCTTGATTTTTTTCCGAAGAAGGGTTATAATGTCTTGTTCCTTAACATTTGGCTACCCCGGTACCAGAGTCGCCATGAGCGACACGGTACGGGGCATGGTGCAGTAGAGAATAACTGGGATTAGTGCAATCCTGATTATAGGAGGTGATCTGTGAGATCTAGAGAAGATCTTATAGCAATGATTCGAGAAGTGCTTCGGCATCCGAAAGCGGATCTTCTTTTCGAAATTGGGCTAGAGCAGCCCAATCCCACCAAAGCCGCGCAGAGAGCGCAGCGCGAGGGGCTTTCGAACGAGGAAGAGAAGCTTGCCAAGAAGGTCGCGGTATTTAAGCGCGATTATGGCGAAGGATGGTTCCGAGCGCTTCGAGAAATTCTTGAAAATCCAGAAACGGAGAATTCGCAGATGAGTATTACAGATGAACAACGTACTTGGCTAGGGAATCTTAAACCCGACGAGTTGAAAGAAGTGCTGTGGTTTCTTCACATCGATTACAAAGATGAGTTTGAAAAAGAAGCAGCCAAACCTCTTGGTGGAGGTGGTACTGGGTTCCCGGAGGTAGGCCAAAGGGAGTTCGATCCGCAAAAAGTCAAAGAAGAGCATCTTGATCGTTACAACACAGCATTTAATCTATCGGCGGGAGTCGGTCCGAAATCTGTCGGCCATCTCGATTTTTGTCAACAGCTTCTGGGAATGTCCAAAGAGGAAGCACTAGACCACATCTCTGACCCCGAACCGGGACACGAGAACTACCTTCTTGTAGTGAATTGTCTTCCGCTTTCTCGACTTATGAATTTTGTGATGGTTGATGGTAAACGAGGCGAATGCCGTCTCAACGAGAACAAGATCGAAGAGTTGGTAGAGGTTCCCAAAACCCTCTTTTACTGGCGATATGATATTGAGGACGGTAAAGCAATGCTTAGGAAGAGTCCGATTGATGTAGAAAGGCTTTTCAAAAAAGACAAGAGGCAAGGACTTACCATAAGAGAAACAGTATGTCTTGCGGTAGCAAATCCTGACATCCTCAAGGATCATAG
>JAHCSD010000035.1 GCA_018609185.1 Patescibacteria group bacterium | reverse complement strand
GGTCCGAGGAACCGCAGATGTCACCGCAGTCAACTCCGCCGCCCCTATGATCGGGACGAACGACTTACAGCTTGACCGTGGGGATCGTACGTCCGTCAAGGTTGCTCAAACGATTCGGGATTTACAGAAGGACCGGACGTATAGACTCTTGTTTAAGGCACGACATACCGGGACTTTCGCCGCCGATCAATTTGAGGCGAAGTTGGTCGGGACGGGTCTTGATGTCACACTATCCGTTCCCTCTGCCGGAACAGTATCGGGGACCGCATTCAGGCCGACACTCACCCCCTCAGAGGTCTGGTACACGGTCGATATAACGACACCAAAATGGGACGTGGTGGGGGCATCTCTGGAACTGAACATCACCGGGGCCTTCGATGTTTTTATCGATGAAATTTATATTCACGAAAAGATCTCTGTCGATTCCCTAATAACCTTCGATCACACCGTACCTTTCTCTTTGACCAAGGTGGCCGGAAGGAATTGTGCGAAGGACAGAACAAATCAGACGGGGGGGACAGATGATGTAACTTTAACCGGGACCGCAACCGTGACCGGAGGAGATGTCGGTGTCGTAGAGTTCACGGCAGGGATCTACCCTATCTACACCATCGAAAGCACAGATCTTATTCAAGCCTCCGAGATCCTCCTGGCCGAGAAGTGGGCGTGGCAGTTCAACCCGGCTACGCCTTTCGATGCAGAGGAACGCGAGTACGAGGAGAAAACACTTAAATCACGCTCCGGGGTAGAACATACGATAAGGCACAGCAGGGCCAGATTGATAAAGGGCAGTTATTCCAATGAGAAGATGCCGACTGGGGATCGTAAAATTCTTATGACAAGTTTTTTCCCTCATCATATTGACAATGAACGTCACCCTTTTGCGTATAGATTGGAGGCCACAGACAGACCTTTATTTACGAGAGTCAACAAAACAAAGTTCGGAACTCCGAGGGTTTCTGGAACACTAGATAATTTTCAATTTGAATTTAAGGAGGTATTATGATTTTCAATATTGACATTAACCTGATTATTTCAAGCGGCATCCTGCTCGTTACGCTCATGGGTTTGCGGGGGATATTACAACAAACACCAGATTTGAGAACCTTCAATTACAAGGAACTCTCGATGGGGATATCGAGGCGGATCGCGTTATTTTTCTCGATATTATGGACATGGGATACGATTCTTTACTGATCGACTGTATTTTTTCCGGTGACATCACTCTTTCAGGAGGAGGCACATTTAGAATTATCCGGGGTGTTGACGGGGTTGCCGGATTGGGAAGGCCGTCGCTTGATTACACAAGAGTTCTATTGCCGGGTCTTTTATGGTGGAACGGGAAAGGGCAAGAGGTTGGGAGCGGGCCGACTTTTTCAGGGAAATAGCTAATGAGGACATGGCCAGATTAAAATTAGAAAAGTGTAAGCAGGTCAATTCGAAATGACGCTGAGACAGAAGCAATCCAAGTTTGCCTATATGATCAGCCTCTTGATCCTCCATGCCTATCAGCTAGGATATGAGATGACCTTTGCTGATTTTTACCGTAGTCCCCATGTAAAATATGGACACAAGAAGAGCTTGCATAGGGAACGACTTGCGGCGGACATTAATCTGTTTAAGAATGGGAAATATCTCACAAGCACTAAATCCTATCTTCCTATTGGGGAGTATTGGGAGTCTCTTGATCCAGGATGTTGCTGGGGTGGGAGATTCGACGATGGCAATCACTTTTCATTTTCTCACGGAGGCATGAAATAGATGGAGAATAATATGAAAAGGGTACTATGAGTTGGTTTAGTACGGCAAAAAATTTCCTCTTGGGTTCACCGAAAACGCTTGACGATGTTTTTGACAAAGACACCGGGCATCTGGCTAAACTTGGAGGATGGATCGGGAATTGGAATTTCACGGATCAAGAAAAAGCAAACATGAATGTCGATATAGCGAAGGGTGTTCAAAAATTCGCCGTTGACACGTTGTCTGAGAACACCGAGAGATCCAAAGCAAGAAGGGAAATTGCCTTGCTTGTTATTAAGTTTTTTTTAGGGTTAATATTTTGGGGTTGTTTGGTTTACCCCTTCAACCCTGAATGGTCAAAAGTCATTTTGATGATTGCCACAAGCGGTTCACTTGGAGGTCTCGTTGCCGGAGTAAGCCTGTTTTTCTTTGGAACCCATCTACAAAGATCCATGAAAAAAGATTAGAAATCTCTCCCCACAAAAGAAATACACATATTACTATAATCCATTGAAATATATAAATAATATTCAGTCGGAGATCTTAAACACCTGATCATGCTCTCGGACATGACCGCGGACCTTCAGTCCGTTAAACCGTTTTGGTATAAGTCTTTATACTATATGTAGATTTTGTATACCCTTAACGGCAATATGTTGGGGTTATGTTTGGTTGGGGATGGGGGGAGATACCCTATCTGAAGCCGCGAAGAACCTGGGAGTAAACTCTGGTTTGCTTGGGCGATGGAAACGTGAATATGAAATAATCCAAGACGGTCAATCAGATCTTGGGAGCATGGCAAATATGCAAGCTGAATTAAAGCGTCTGCGGAAGAAAAATAAGCGATTGGAAATGGAGCGTGAAATCTTAAAAAAAGCGGCCACCTTCTTTGCCAGAGAATTGGGATGAGGTATCAATTTATTGATGCCGAGAAGAGGGTGTATCCGATCGTCCTGACATGTAATGCGATGCGCGTTAGTCGAAGTGGGTATTATTCCTGGCGTTCAAGAGAAAAATCAGCCAGACAATTAGAACATGAGGCGTTGATTTTAATCGTAAAAGTAGCCGCAAGAGAATCAAGAAGAACTTATGGTACACGCCGTATTGTGGAAGAATTAAAGGCAAGGGGCCACTCCTGCGGACGTGACAAAGCCCGTAGGCTAATGAAATTAGCTGGCGTCTCTATCCGGCGGAGAAAGAAGTTCAAGGTGACGACAGATAGTAAACACAAGCTGCCGGTTTCTCCGAATTTACTGGCACGCAAGTTTGAAGTCTCGGCACCTGATCGGGTTTGGGTTTCTGATATTACCTACTTATGGACATCAGAGGGCTGGTTGTATCTTGCGGTTGTACTGGATTTGTTTCAGAGGAAAATTGTGGGGTGGTCCATGAGTCATCGGATCAACAAGAAATTGGTTCTGGATGCCTTGCGTATGGGGATCTGGTGCCGTCGTCCAGAGGCTGGCTTGATTTTTCATTCAGACCGAGGGAGCCAGTATTGTAGCCATGGTTTCCTAAAGATGCTCAAAACCCATAACATGATGAGCAGCATGAGTCGGAAAGGAAACTGTTGGGATAATGCAGTGGCCGAAAGTTTCTTCGGGAGCCTGAAAACAGAGCGGGTGTATTTTACAAATTACAAGACCCGAGAAGAAGGAAGAAGAGATGTTGTCGATTACATTGAAATGTTCTATAACAGCAAAAGGCGACACTCGTACCTGGGCTATTTAAGCCCAATGGCATTTGAAGCAAGATGGCTTTTTAAAAAAGCTGCTTGAAAAAGTGTCCATTTTTACCCGACCATGTCAATTGTCCTTTTCGACTTGCCAACTGATACAAAACGGGCCAGGAAAGAATATGTCCAATTCAGAAAATATCTGATGAAAGACGGGTTTACGATGATGCAATATTCTGTTTATATGCGACACAGCGCGAGCGATGAGAATGCGCATGTGCATATTACGCGTGTCAAATCTTGCCTGCCGCCTGACGGTGAGGTTCGCATCATCAAGATCACGGACAAGCAATTTGAAAATATTGAAGTATTTTATGGGAAAATCAAAAAACCTATTGAACCTGCCCCAACCCAATTGGAGTTTTTATGACCAGTAAAAGGCATCTTTTCTCACAAAAACAAAGTGTTATAAGCAGGATAGTATAACCGACTAAGGTCTATCTGCAAATCACAACTAATGAGGCGAAGTCCATGAAACTAGCAGTAGTATAACCGAGTTAATCAAGAGAGTCAACATAAAGGTAATGGGTCAGTTTGAATTTTTATGGGGTGACAAAGAATAATGGCTATGGCATAATGAAACCATGCCTAAGCGTACAAGCAAGAAAAAAACATCCGATGTAAGCTTAATCGCTCATAGAATTATCGAGCAAGCAACTGGAGAACCACTCACACCAAAAAAAGAACCCACTAAAAAAAAGAATCCAGCCGCTGTTGCCCTTGGAAGGTTAGGGGGGAAGAAGGGTGGACCTGCCAGGGCTAAGAAGCTTTCATCTGAAAGGCGGAAAGAGATTGCCCAAAAAGCTGCTCAGACTCGATGGAAGCGTAGCGAATAACACCGCTATCTTTCATCTTTTGTCTTGACAGGCGTTCACTTGTAAGTTAATATATCTATGACAGAGGTAACTCAAGCGTTTAAAAAAAATCAATTCATTACTCGCTTGTGGTTATCTAAAAAAGCATTGGCTGAGGCAGAGAAATTTAGCGGTAGCCATGATTCTCCAGAGCCAGAGCGATTCTGGAAAAAAATAAAACATTTTTTGAAAATTGGACTTAGTTTAGCTGAGAGAGGTACTCCTCCAATTGTTAAATATGAATGGAGAGGTGTTTATCGTTTTGGTCTTTTTGGAAGTTTGTTTAGATTGGTTGGTTTTTACGAGGATGATTCCAAACATGACTTTATTGTCATTGATGCCTTTAATAAGCGAGGCACAAAACTAAGTAATGCACAAATAGCCCGCATTAACGCGGTTGCTGATATAAAAGATAGAGGGGACTGGAAAAAGGTTGATTGACAATGAATGTTCGTGATTTAGGACAACTCCTTGATCAGTACGAAAATACGCCAGATAGTTACGGTATCGGCCTAAGACTTGATTTGTCTGAGATCGTGTTGCGTCATCTGAAAAACAATATGACGCAAGCTAGCCTTGCAAGGGAATCTGGCCTAAGCCCACAAATGGTGACTAGGATTGTTCATGCGGCGACGAATTGTACTTTTGAAACAGCCGGCAAAGTCTTATTTGCTTTAGGAATAAAAGCACAACTAGTAGAATCGCAGTCAGGTGCTATTTTCACCAAAGAACCAGAAATACGAATTACAAAAAAGACCGATACGAAACCTGTTCCTTCTAAAATCTTAACTTATGGAAATACTAAATGAAGGGGAAGGTAAATAAAAATGCCACAAAACGAACGGAACCGAAAAGGGGGGACAAAATATCTTTTAGAAATGCTCCTAAATTTCTTAACCATTCTTTGCCCTTAATTTGGATAGATGTTCTTGAGTGCTTACGACGAGCAGATGGTACTGGAAGGTAGTGACGCATCTTGCTTTTTCTAACATTTTCCCGTAGACAAGTAAAACGTTCTATTGATATACTCTATGCATGAGGCGCTCAAGAAAGAAACTCCCGAAAGATCCCAACCAATTAGCCGCTGAGATCGTTAGGCGGTCTACAGAAGAACACGAAGAACCCCAGGAAACAATCCCTCCCCAAGAACCCACCAAAGAACAACTATCCCAATATTTCTCTAAGCTAGGACGCAAGGGCGGATTAAAGGGGGGTAAGGCTAGGGCAGAGAAACTGACACCCGAAGAACGACAAGAGATTGCAAGGAAAGCGGCTAAGGCTAGATGGACTGACAAGTCGAAAAATTAAAGTAAGCAATGCAATTCTTAGTTTCATGCGCTTTCTATTCCTCGTCTATGCCTCTCGTTCCATAGTATTAGTCTTTGTTGTTCTCGTTTGCTTTCCATTTTTCTATATGTTATCCTGTTCAAAGGTTGAACGCACTCTGTAGATATAGATATATCTACCCATAGTGTATTCCTGTTTAGAAAAGGGGGATCTCTTATGAGTTTCCGGAAAAAACTCGAAGATAAGATCACAAAGAAGAAGGAAGAAAATCGAGAGTTTGAAGCTAAAATCAATGCGGGTAAGGCGTATATATCGGGGCTTCAAGAAGCACTAAAATTAGCTCCAAAAGAAGAAGATATAGGCATCCGAGCAAAACAGTTGTTAAGGCCAGGGAGTTTCGCATTCTTGGCACAACGGTTTCTCATCCAACATGGTCGTCCAGCCCATGTTGCCGATATTCTTACTGGTATAAACAAGGCAAACAACAAAAAGAACCGAACTGTCATTAGTGGTGCACTCAGCACGTATGTACGAGATGATAAAATTTTTACTCGAACCGGCCCAAATATTTTTGGCCTTGTCGAAATGGAAGACAGTGACTTTCAATCAAAAGAAGATATCCAGGAAGATACTCCGCAGGATGAAATTATAAGGCTCCCGATTAAGCAACACGGGACTTAGATGTTTTTGGTTGTGATATATGAGTGGAGGTGATGCTATGAGAAGAGACTAACGGCTGAACCGGCAGCCGCCACCAAGGGGGGACAGGTCTTAATCCTCCAAGACCTAGACCTGTCCTCCACCCGGAGCAATTGTTGGTGCAAACATAAGGATGTGGGTGTGGTGAAACGGTAAACACAGCGATCTAGAAAATCGCCGCCCAGCCAGGCTTGCGGGTTCGACTCCCGTCACCCACAACCATGCAACGCTATGGTAAACCCCTCGTTGCGCTCAAATCCTACCATAGCTCAGCATGATAATCAAGCACATCTTGACTGAGGATTATACTTGACAATGCTTGACCGGCTCAAGTATGATGTATCTATGAATAGGCTAAATACAAAACGACGCGCTCAAATCATCTCCTGTTTGGTTGAAGGAAACTCGCTCCGCTCCACAGCCCGTATAACTGATACGGCATTTAATACCGTTCTCAAACTGTTACCGGAAATTGGCAAGGCGTGTGCGAAATATCAGGATAAAGTCTTTAGAAATCTGCCGTGTGAGCGGATTCAGTGTGACGAAATATGGTCATTCTGTTTTGCCAAAGAGAAAAATTTAACAGATAAACAGGCTGGTCAATATGGTTTCGGAAGTGTCTGGACA